>JAHYIW010000003.1 GCA_019429445.1 Desulfuromonadaceae bacterium | reverse complement strand
ATCCCCTGAATCCGGAAATAACCATTAATCTTGTTTTCCAGGGCGAGCGCCGGCAGAGCCACTGCCAACATCACCGCACATGTCACTGCAATCTTCAGATACCTGCTCACATTTGCCTCCTATCGATTAAAGAAATTTGGGTACGCCGCGCCCTTGCAGCGCACCAAGTTGAGACAGATTTATGATCCGTCCGCTGTAAATTCGTAACCACACACAGGACATTTTACCTGCATGGTCCTTGAACAGGCGGTCAATGATGTCAGCAACAACACCACCAGAACAAGGCCCCAAAACCTTCCCATCCAGTTACCTCCTTTCGTCACGCGGCAAAACATCCCTCACGCTAGATCAAGCTGTGATCCTGTCAGCAGATACAACTTTAATGCCAAACGTGAAACCCTGTTATCGATCGACACCAGGCGCTGCCAGGACTCTAACTGGCTGAAACGATTGTTTTTAGATTAAAGGCAACAACTGTGTCGGTGTTGCTCCAGTGTCGCTTACTTGCCACCAACAAACAAACATTCATTTTCTTTCGACACAGTTTAAGGATTCTGCGCTGAATGTCAACATTTTAAGCGCTGCTAAACTGCTTTTTGCTTGCCACCGCGCGTCTTGCTTTGCAGCGCTGGAGCCGATGGCAACAATCACCCTCAGACCACAGCAAACATTTCTACCGGCTGGTGCTTAGTATAAAATTTTAGAACGCTGTGTCAAGACAAAAGTTAACCTTCTGGATTTAATGTTTTATTCACCATTCAATATACTGTTATTACACAGTTATTTTTATTATAATTTCGTTAGTTTTTGTTTTAAAATTATTTACCTGCGGGTTGACAAAGCTCGGTCAGAACCCCTCCGCTGGCCTGGGGATGCAAAAAGGCGATGCTTGCCCCGTGCGCACCGAGGCGCGGGACTGCATCGACGAGGCGCACTCCGGCGGCCTTGAGTCGCGCCAGTTCAGCCGCCAGATCGGCGACCTCATACGCCACATGATGAATGCCGGAGCCATTCTTTGCCAGGAATCTGGCGACCGGGGAATTCTCGTCGGTCGGCTCCAGCAGTTCGATGCGACTTTCTCCAACAACAAAAAACGCGACGCGAACTTTTTGCTCTGCAACGACTTCGGTTCCCTCAAACGCCATGCCGAGGATATCCCGATAGTAAGGGGTCGCTGCCTCAATACTCGCCACGGCAATGCCGAGGTGACTGATTTTTTTCGTCATGGTAAACTCTCCGGGGTGTGCAGTTAAGTTTTCTGGTTATGCACTTGACTCAAGTAGTGCTTCAACATGCCAAGGAGTGACATCCCTGTCGCAACTCCTTTGATGGTAGATAGCAGACCCTTCGCGGCTGAAAGCCGCTCCCACAGGGACTGGGCTGCGATAATGATTGTTGTGGGAGCGATATCCCTGTCGCGAATGGGTCGCGCCTGAAGGCAACTCCTGCAAGAAATTCCCGTGAGGAATAACCTGCCCCCCTGATGGTGGCCTATCACTGGGGCGAAGTGCATAAAATTTTAATGTCGTTTAAACACGTCCAGCAGGCGCCGCGCGGCCGCGCTCGGCGTGGTTGTTCCCTGTGCCACTGCGGTCTGTACCGCACCAAGCATTGCGGCAACTTTCGGGTCACGCAGAAAGAGGTCCTTGAGATCATTGATCAGCAATGTCCACATCCAGTCGGTATTTTGCAAGCGCCGTTTTTTTTCAAACTCGCCGCTGGCGGTCATCACCTCCCGGTAAGCCAGCACCTGTTCCCAGGCGGCAGCGATGCCGTCACCATGAAGCGCGCTGCACAGCAATGTCGGCACCGGCCAGTTGGCACTCTTTGGCCTGAGCATATGCAGGGCGTTGGCATATTGCTGACGCGCCAGTTCCGCACGCGGGCGATTATCCCCCTCGGCCTTGTTGATGACAATGGCGTCAGCGATTTCCATCACCCCCTTCTTGATCCCCTGCAATTCGTCTCCGGCGTTGGCCAGTTGCAGCAGCATGAAGAAGTCAACCATCGATGCAACGGTGATTTCCGACTGCCCGACACCCACTGTTTCGACAATGATCACGTCGTACCCGGCGGCCTCACAAACCAGCATCGTTTCGCGCGTTTTGCGGGCGACGCCGCCCAGATTATCTCCCGAGGGGGAGGGCCGGATAAAGGCATTTGGATCGCGTGACAGCTCTTCCATGCGGGTCTTGTCGCCAAGGATGCTCCCCCCCGATAATTGCGAAGAGGGGTCGACCGCCAGAATCGCCACTTTATGGCCGCGTCCGGTCAGATCCAGGCCGAGGGCTTCGATGAAAGTACTTTTACCCACGCCCGGCACACCGGAGATGCCGACCCGAAACGATTTTCCGGTGTGGGGAAGCAAGTCGTCGAGCAGGGTGGTCGCGGCAACCGAGTGATCAATGTTGCGACTTTCGATGAGGGTGATCGCTTTGGCCAGAGCGCGGATATTTCCCTGCTGGACGCCTGCGGCAATCTCGTGGAGTTTGATCACGGAGTGTTCCCTTGCGAAGTGATTGTTTATTTGCGACCGACATTCTAGCAATTGGGCCGGTGTCGCGCAACCGGCATCTGGCGCCGGACAAAGCAAAAACGGCGGGCCCGAAGACCCGCCGTTTTCAGCCTTGGGCTGTCATCGTCAACGCTTCTCCTCGATGGCATCGAGCGTTTCACCGGCGGAAACGATGATCGGCGTACCGGGACCGAAGATGCGCGCGGCACCGGCGGCGTACAGTTGATCGTAATCCTGGCGCGGGATAACCCCGCCGCAGACCACCGCGATGTCATCGGCACCGAGCTTCTGCAGTGCGGCGATCAGTTGCGGCACCAGCGTCTTGTGCCCGGCGGCCAGACTCGATACCCCGACGACGTGGACATCGTTCTCCACCGCCATTTTGGCGGCTTCTTCAGGGGTCTGGAAGAGCGGGCCGACATCAACATCGAACCCGGCGTCGGCGTAGGCGGTCGCCACCACCTTGGCCCCGCGATCGTGACCGTCCTGCCCCATCTTGGCCACCAGAATACGCGGGCGACGCCCCTCTTTGGCGGCAAATTGATCGATACGCGCTTGCAGCGCACTGAAATCTTCGTCGTTGTTCACCACCGATCCATAGACTCCTGAAACCAGTTTGATCTCGGCCTTGTGACGACCGAATTTCACTTCCATCGCATCGGAAATTTCACCGACGGTGGCCCGGCAGCGGGCCGCCTCGACGCACAGATTGAGCAGATTGTCGTCAGTATCGCATGCGGCGGTGATTGCCGCAAGTGCCGCCTGACACGCCGCTGCGTCGCGCCCGGCGCGGATCTTGTTGATGCGGGCGATTTGCGATTCACGGACGGCGCTGTTGTCGATGTCCAGCACCTCAATCGGATCTTCCTTGGCCAACTTGTATTTGTTGACGCCGACAATGACGTCGCGACCGCTGTCAATCGCTGCCTGCTTCCTGGCTGCTGACTCCTCAATGCGCAACTTCGGCATTCCCGATTCGATCGCCTTGGTCATGCCGCCGAGCCCCTCGATTTCGGCAAGAATTGCGGTTGCCTCGTCGATCAGCGCGGCGGTCAGTGATTCTACATAGTAGGAACCGCCGAGCGGATCAACCACGTTGCAGATTCCGGTTTCTTCCTGAATCACCAGCTGGGTATTGCGTGCAATCCGTGCCGAATGATCGGTCGGCAGGGCAATCGCCTCGTCCAGTGCATTGGTGTGCAACGACTGGGTGCCACCGAGGACCGCCGCCAACGCTTCAAGGGTGGTGCGGATGACGTTATTGTACGGATCCTGTTCGGTCAACGACCACCCCGAGGTCTGGCAGTGGGTGCGCAGCATCGACGATTTCGGATTTTGGGGATTGAACTGCGCCATCAGTCTGGCCCACAGAAAGCGCGCGGCACGCAGCTTGGCGGCTTCCATGAAGAAGTTCATACCGACGCCAAAGAAGAATGACAGACGCGGCGCAAAGGCGTCGACATCAAGCCCCTTGGCGATTGCGGTACGCACATATTCAATACCGTCGGCCAGGGTAAAGGCGAGCTCCAGCGCGTTGTTGGCTCCGGCTTCCTGAATATGATAACCGGAGATCGAGATCGAATTGAACTTCGGCATCTTCTGGCTGGTGTATTCGATGATGTCGGCAATGATACGCATCGACGGCGCGGGGGGGTAGATGTAGGTGTTGCGCACCATGAATTCCTTGAGGATATCGTTCTGGATCGTTCCTGCCAGCTGTTCCTGCTTGACCCCCGCTTCCTCGGCGGCAACGATGTAGTTGGCCAGAATCGGCAATACCGCACCGTTCATCGTCATCGACACCGACACCTTGTCGAGGGGAATGTCACCAAAAAGGATCTTCATGTCCTCCACCGAATCGATGGCGACTCCGGCCTTGCCAACATCACCGACGACCCGCGGATGATCGGAATCGTAGCCGCGATGTGTCGCGAGGTCAAATGCGACCGACAATCCCTGTTGACCGGCGGCAAGATTGCGTTTGTAAAAGGCGTTCGATTCTTCGGCGGTGGAGAATCCGGCGTACTGCCGCACCGTCCAGGGACGCCCGGCATACATCGTCGCCATCGGTCCGCGCACAAACGGCGCCAGCCCCGGCAAGGTGTCGGCAGTCGTCAACCCGGCGGTGTCAGCCTGGGTGTACAACGGCTTGACGGTAATCCCTTCCGGGGTTTGCCAGTTCAGACCGGACAAGTCGTCACTCTTTTTTTCCTTTTTCGCCTGTTTTTCCCACTCGCCCAGCGTTGGTTTGCTAAATTCATTCATAAATAGATTCCTTTGAGACGCTGCGCAGTGTTATCCCGGTGGCACTACCGCAGCAAAAAGATGTCCATCAAACGAGGGCCGACCTGACCGGCGATCCTCTCAATACGCATGATCTGATTCAGCGGGTCACAACCGCAAGCACCTGCACCTCGCCACTGTCACGAGAAAGAAGTCGATGTTTGAGGGTGGCGTCGAAATAAACAGCATCCCCCTCATCGAGTGCAATGCGCTCATCTTCGAGCAGAACTTCCGCCTTGCCCTTGATGATCAACAGAAACTCCTCTCCTTCGTGATTGTAGAGTGTTTCTTCCCCGGCGCGCTCCGAGATGGAGAGTAAAAACGGTTCCATTTTTTTGTTACGTTTACGGAAAGAAAGCGCCTCATAGGTGTAGCCGTGTCCGGTTCCGGCTTTGGAGATGACGCGGCTGACCACCCGCCGTTCGCCGCGACGCACCACTTCGTACTTGCATTCAACTTCTTCTTCTTCAAAAAACATCCCGATCTTGACGTCAAAAAACCGGGCGATTTTTGACAGCGTGGCAATCGGCGGTGAAACATTGTTATTTTCTATCTGCGAAATCAGCGCGGGGGAAAAACCGGTCTCACGCGCCACATCTTGCAGCGTTAATTTGCGCGCTTTGCGCAACTGCTTGATTTTTGCTCCAATCTTATACTCCACAATCGTATCTCCATTTAGAATAAGGTTTTACAGTTTGCAGGATATAGCGGAAAGAGCGCAGCTTGTCAACGAATTTTTACCGATGATAAAAGGCCTTTATCTAAACTAAAGGTAACTGTTCAGCTCTTCTGTAGGAGCGGCTTTAGCCGCGAACCATCGCGCCTGAAGGCGACCCCTACAGCGTCATTCCGGCAAGATTTCAGCCGGAATCCAGGGTTTTCAAGGTTGAACGTCTGGATCCCCGACAGGATCACTCGGGGATGACGACCCTTGGACGGGCAGGTAAATAGTTACAACTAAAGCTTTCTGTCACAGGGAAAAGGTTCGCGACAAACGGCGTCAAAGCGGTTTGAAGTTCGCGGCAAAATATTTTTCATTTGTCGTTCTTTAAATCACAGTCTGTGCTACAATGTCCGATTATTGATCTTGAAAAAGGATAACTCAGATGGGTAAAGATGTCTTTGTCGACAACCTTCCGTTCGAAACCACTGAAGATGAATTACGTACGCTCTTCACGGTTGCCGGAACGGTCGGTAAAATCCACTTGCAGAGCGACCCCCGTAGCGGCAAGTTCAAGGGGTGCGGGTTTGTGAAAATGGCCAATGCGGCCCAGGCTAAAGAAGCGATCACCGTCCTCGACGGTGCCCTGTTGCACAACCGGCTGATTGCAGTCAGCGCGGTGCGTGCCAAGCAGCCCCCCGCAAGCGAACCCGCGGCGGCGATGGCACCTCCACCAAAGCGCAAAACGCCGCGCCGACGCTGAATTCTACCAACTCTCGCCCCCTTTTACCGGGCATTCACACGAAAGTACAAAATTCCATGAGCGAAGAAATTTCCCTGACATTTGATGACCTCGGACTCCCCCCTGCACTGCTCAAGGTGGTGCGCGAAGTCGGCTACGAGACCCCTACACCGATCCAGGCACAGAGCATTCCGCCACTGCTGGCCGGACGCGACCTGATGGGCGAAGCACAAACCGGCACCGGCAAAACGGCCGCCTTTGCCTTGCCACTGCTGAGTCGTCTCGACCCGAAACTGAAGTACCCGCAAATTCTTGTTTTGACGCCGACCCGGGAGCTCGCTTTGCAGGTTGCCGAGGCGATGCAGACCTACGCCCGTCACCTGAAAGGCTTTCAGGTACTGCCGGTCTACGGCGGGCAGAACATGGTTCAGCAACTGCGCCAGTTGAGTCGTGGTGTGCAAGCCGTGGTCGGCACCCCCGGCCGGGTGCAGGATCACCTGCGCCGTGGCACCCTGAAACTCGACCGGATCAGCTGTGTGGTTCTTGACGAGGCGGACGAAATGCTGCGCATGGGGTTCATTGATGATGTTGACGAGATTCTCCGTCACGCTCCGCCAGAACGCCAGACCGCACTTTTTTCGGCAACGATGCCGCGCGAAGTGTTACGCGTCGCGCGCAAACACCTCCGCGATCCGGTGGAGATCCGCATCCAGAGTAAAACCTCAACCGTGATGACGATTGAACAGCGCTTCTGGCAAGTCAAGGGGCTGCACAAGCTAGATGCCCTGACCCGGATCCTGGAGGCCGAGGAACTTGAAGCGATGATCGTCTTCGTCCGCACCAAACTGGCGACCATTGAACTGGCGGAGAAGCTTGAAGCACGGGGATTTTCGAGTGCCCCGCTCAACGGTGACATGACCCAGGCGCTGCGTGAGAAAACCGTCGCGCGCCTCAAAAATGGTTCCCTCGACATTGTTGTCGCCACCGATGTCGCCGCTCGCGGCCTGGACGTCAAGCGCATCAGCCACGTCGTCAACTATGACATCCCCTACGACACCGAGGCTTACGTCCACCGTATTGGCCGTACCGGCCGGGCGGGACGACCGGGAAAGGCCATTCTCTTCGTCGCCCCGCGAGAAAAACGGATGCTGGCAGCGATTGAGCAGGCCACCCGCCAGCCGATCAAAGCCATGTCCCTGCCCAGCCGTTCGGACATTACCAACCGGCGCGTCAGTCTGTTCAAGGAGCAGGTTGCCGAGGCCATGGAAGCGCAGGATCTGGAGTTCTTTGAAGAGTTGATCGACGCTTATCAGAGCGAATACGATGTCGGTCACCGCCGGATTGCCGCGACCCTTGCCTATTTGCTGCAGAAAGAGCGCCCGCTGCAACCGGAAGAACTTCCGGCGGAAAGCCTCCAGGCTGAGCCGGAGCATAAAGGATCGACTGGACGCAACGCGCAACGTCCTCCCGATCAGGGGATGCAGCGCTATCGCATCGCAGTTGGTCGCGCCCACGGTATTGAACCACGCCACATCGTCGGCGCGTTCAGCAACGAAGGGAACATCGACAGTCGCGGTATCGGCCAAATATCGCTCAGCGATACGTTCAGCCTCATCGATCTGCCCGCTGATCTGACCGCGGAAACAATCAAAAATCTCGGAGAAATCCGCATTTGCGGACGCCCCACGCGTCTCATTGTTGACAGCGGCCCAGCTCCTGAGCAGGGGAGCGGCGGACGCAACAAGTTTCCCTCCCGCCGCCCCTTCGGTAAATCGAGCGGCAAGAAACCGCCCTTCAACCGGCGCGGTTGAAAACCCTCACCAGCGGTAACTATTCAGCTACCCGTCCAAGGGTCGTCATCCCCGAGTGATCCTGTCGGGGATTCAGACTTTCAACCCTGAAAATCTGGATTCCGGCTAAAATCATGCAGGAATGACGCTGTAGGAGTCGCCTTCAGGCGCGATGGTTCGCGGCTAAAGCCGCTCCTACAGAAGAGCTGAACAGTTACGTTCTCTTTTTATTTCGAGGAGTACCGATGCAGCCTGCTGAACAATTGATTCCCCACGAATGTGATGTCGTCATTATCGGCGCCGGAGCGGGAGGGTTGACTGCCGCGGCCCTTCTTGCCCGCGCCGGTCTGCGCACCGTTACCCTGGAGATGGACAGCCAGGTCGGCGGTTATCTCGCCGGGTTCCGGCGCAACGGCTTCACCTTCAGCTCTTCGATTGAATGGCTCAATCAATGTGGCCCCGGTGGCTACGTCAACAACCTGTTCCGCTACCTCGGCGAGGATATCCCGTCGTTTCCGCCGATGCAGCGCATTCGCCGTTTTAAAAACGCCGCAGGGGAGTATCTGCTGACCACCAACCCCGATGAACTGCGCGATGCTTTGATCCGCGACTTTCCGGCAGATGCGTCCGGGATCACCCGTTTGTTTGCCGAAGCGAAACGGCTCGGGGCACGTCTTGCCCAGCTCGATGGTCGCACGGTTTCCGCCGAGGCCATGGCCCCGCTGGAGCGCGCCGTACATGGTCTGAAAATGTTGTGGTGGGCGCTGCCGGTGATTCCCTTTATCCGCATGCCCATTGAAAAAGGGTTACGACGTTACTTCAGTAATACCGCCGGTCAACGAATTTTCGGCAGTCACGACACGATGATGTCAGTGGTCGTTTCGATCGCCTGGGCTTACGCCGACAACTTTCAGAACTGCCCGGTCGGGGGGAGTCAGGCGATTGCCGACTGGCTGCACGACCGGATTGAGCACTTCGGTGCAAAGGTTCATCTGCGCCAGCGGGTGGCACGGATCGAGCTGAACCGCCGCAACGAGGCGTGTGGTGTTACCTTGGAAGATGGCCGCACTATCGCCGCCCGCTACGTCATCGCCGCTTGCGATCTGGAAAATCTTTACGAACAGATGCTCCCCGCTGCCGCGATTCCGGCCAAGCTGAAGGCAGAACTGCGCAACGCTGATCTCTATCATTCCAATCTGAGTATTTTTCTCGGCCTCGATTGCAGTCCTGCCGCCTTCGGACTCGGGGAAGAAGCGATCAACTTGTCGCGCAACGATATCCGCCGCGAAGAACATTTCAACGGCGATCCGCACACCACGGCAATCGTCGTCATGGCTCCATCAATTCAGGACCCGACCCTCGCCCCTCCCGGCAAGGGAACGCTGACGCTGCATTGCCCGGCGTTTCTCGACTACCAGAACAACTGGCGCACCGGCAAGGGATTTGAGCGCGGCCCCGCCTACCGGGCACTCAAGGAAGAATTCGCCGATATTCTGATCGACCGCGTTGCCGCGACCTTGATCCCTGCCCTGCGTGACCACATTGAAGTGAAAGAGATCTGCACCCCGGTCACCTATTGGCGCTATACCGGGAACGCCCGCGGCAGTTTTTCCGGCACCAAGCCGACCAGCAAGAATATCCGCGCCAAGGTTGCACACCACCGCACCCCGGTCAAAAAACTGTTGATCGGCGGACACTGCGGCGAATATGGCGGCGGGGTGCCGATTGCAATCAAATCAGGGGCGAATGCGGCGCTGATGGTCTTGCAGGAGTTTGATCCGCAGGCGGCAAAAGAATTGAAACAAGTGATGAACAAACGCCGGTAATGTGCCCTGAGTTCGATTTTTCCGGCTACAACTGTCCGTAAATCTCCGGGCGGCGATCGGCGAAGCAGCGGATTTGCGCACGATATTCTGCCATCTCGGCAAAGTCGAAAGTGGCGATCAGCTCGGTGTCGACCGCTCCGCCTTCGGCAAGGACTTCACCGCGCGGGGCGATCAGCATGCTCATCCCGAAAAAATCGAGTTTACCCTGGACCCCGCAACAGTTACAGGCGGCAACAAAAAGCTGGTTTTCTATCGCCCGGGCACGCAACAGCGTGCGCCAGTGTTCCTGACGGGGTTTCGGCCACTCGGCGGGAAGACAGAGGATTTCAGCCCCTTCGAGCGCCATTTTACGGAAAAACTCCGGAAAACGCAGATCATAACAGATGGCGATGCCCAGCCGTCCGACGGAACTGTCAACGATCAGCATGCTATCCCCGGCAGCGAGAAAACGGTCTTCCCCCATCGTCGAAAAAAGGTGCAGTTTGCTGTATGTCCCCGTCACGCGTCCCCGGTCGATGACATAGGCGGTGTTGAAGACCTTCCCCGCGACCCTGGTCGGCAGACTGCCGACAATAACCAGCCCCAGCCGGGCGCTGTCTGCGACGAGACGTTCGATAATCTCCGGGGTACGCTCCGCCAGTTCCGGCAGGTGCCGGTAATCATAACCGGTACTCCACATCTCCGGCAGTACCGCAAGTTGCGCGCCCTTGGCGGCGACCCGCGCGAGTCCGGCGAGGGCGAGAGCGAGGTTGGCATCAACGTCACCGAGTTTGATATTGAACTGGACTGCAGCCGCGGTTATTTTTTCATTCATAATTCCCTCTTATAGAACACGGTTATACTTGACTCATTGTCCGCTAAATGATAAGAATTGCGACATTTAATGAGTGTCCTCTGCCTTGCCAGCACTGTAATATATGCAGCGGTGTCGGGCAACAACCGAAATCGATTTCGACAAAGAGCAGTCCCAGTCAAGGGTTCAGATTCAATGATATTGCTGCTTACTCTAATGTATTTATGACCGTAAAGCAAAGGAGAGATTGTGAAAAAACTTTTACTGGTACTCACCACGATTTTCGCCACCGCACTCCCCGCGCTGGCCAGCAGCGGCGGTGAACCCGCTGCATTTATCAACCTCACCGGAACGGCACTGGGGATCTTTGCCCTGATTCTGTTTGTCGCCGCGTACTCCCTGGTTATTTTCGAAGAGCAATTGCATCTGCGCAAAAGCAAACCGGTGATGCTGGCCGCCGGGTTGATCTGGGTGCTGGTCGCCTTTGCCTATGCGGCGCTGGGGGACACCCACACACCGCACGAGGCGATCAAGCATAATGTGATCGAATATGCCGAACTCTTCCTTTTTTTACTGGCGGCAATGACCTATATCAACGCCATGGACGAGCGCAACGTCTTCCAGGCGCTGCGCTCCTGCCTGGTCAGTCGCGGCTTCACCCTGCGCACCGTCTTCTGGGTCACCGGCCTGCTGGCATTTCTGATCTCGCCGCTGGCCGACAACCTGACCACCGCCCTGCTGATGGGCGCGGTGGTGATGGCGGTAGGCGGGAACAACAAAAAGTTTGTCATTGTCGCCTGTATCAACGTGGTCGTCGGTGCCAACGCCGGAGGGGCGTTTTCACCGTTCGGCGATATTACCACCCTGATGGTCTGGCAAAAGGGGAAAGTTGAATTCATCGAGTTCTTCGCTATCTTCTTCCCCTCGTTGATCAACTGGATTATTCCGGCGGCGATCATGAGCATGACGGTCAGCAAGGAGCGTCCCGAAGCGATGGCCGAGGCGATCGTCATGAAGCTTGGGGCCAAACGGGTTATTGCCCTCTTTATGTGCACCATCGTGACGGCCGTGTCGTTCCACAACTTTCTCAATCTCCCCCCCGCAGCGGGGATGATGCTCGGTCTCGGTTACCTCGGCTTCTTTTCCTACTATCTTAAGATCAAGGAGAATCTGCTGAACAAAGGTGGTGATCAGCCGCTCGATATTATCGGGCACAATCCGGACGAGCACCAACCACCGGCAGCGACCGGGCACGGCCATGGCACCCCTTCCGGTTTTGATCTGTTCCGCAAGATTGCCCGTGCCGAGTGGGACACCTTGCTCTTCTTCTACGGCGTTGTTCTCTGTGTCGGCGGTCTCGGCCAGTTCGGTTACCTGGCGGTGACCTCCAAGTTCATGTACTTCGACCTCGGCCCGACCACCGCCAATGTGCTGGTCGGACTCCTTTCGGCGATTGTCGACAATATCCCGGTGATGTTTGCCGTGCTGACGATGGACCCGGTCATGTCGCACGGCCAATGGTTGCTGGTGACCCTGACCGCCGGGGTTGGCGGCAGCATGCTGTCGATCGGCTCTGCCGCCGGGGTGGCGCTGATGGGGGCCGCGCGGGGGGTCTACACCTTCGGCAATCACCTCAAGTGGAGCTGGGCGGTGGCGCTCGGTTATGCCGCCAGCATCGTGGTACACATGTGGCTGAATGCGCGCTATTTTCACTAACTGACTTACCCTGTACAGGGAAGCGACCGGCGGGGAGCCAACTCCCCGCCGGTTTTTCGTTTGCTGAGCGATGATCAGTCTCTATTTTCACATCCCTTTTTGTACGCGAAAATGCCCTTACTGCGACTTCTACTCGTTGCCGGTTGAGGACCAGCTCCTTGGCGAGTACCCCGATCAATTGCGTCGTGAGCTGGAGCTGCGTTCCGGTGAAGCCGGTGGCGAGATAGTTGAATCGGTCTACTTCGGAGGGGGAACGCCGTCGTTGTTGCCACCAGCGGCGGTGGCGATGCTGCTGAACACGGTGTGTAAGGACTATCGTCTTGCCGCTGATGCCGAAATCACGCTTGAGGTCAATCCGGGGACGGTCGATACCGGCACCCTGGAAGGTCTTTACTCCGCCGGAGTCAACCGGCTGTCGATCGGCGCCCAGTCTTTTGATGATCTGCAATTGAGCACCCTTGGCCGCAGCCACGATGTTGCCCGGATCGGCGCAACCATCGCTGCCGCGCGAATGGTCGGCTTTGACGCGCTTTCCCTCGACCTGATTTACGCTCTGCCGGGACAGTCACCGGAGGATCTGCGCCAGGAGCTCGCCGCGCTGCTGGCGTTCAATGTTGACCATCTCTCCTGTTACGCGCTGACGGTCGAGCCGGGGACGCCGTTCGCGGCCCGACAGCAAGCCGGGGAACTGGAGTCAGCGGATGATGAAAACGCCCGTGACGCCTTTGTCACGGTGCATGAGACGCTATGCGCGGCGGGGTACGACCATTACGAAATATCCAATTTCGCCCGACCGGGGCACGCATGTCGTCACAATCAACGTTACTGGCAGCGGACCGAAAGCTACGTCGGTTTCGGGGCCGGGGCACATTCGTTTGACGCTCGCGGTTGGGGGCGACGGCTGGCAAATCCGGACGATCTTGCAGGGTATTTGACGACGATGCGCGGCGGAAGTGATCCGCGCGTGGAAGTGGAAGTGTTTGATCGCGCTGGCGCGCTGGCAGAAAGGCTTTACCTTGGTCTGCGTACCCGATCCGGGGTTACCGATGCGGAACTGTGCGCACGCTTCGGCGTTTCCCTCGCCACCGCCTTCCCGCAGGCACTGACGAAATGTGGTGAACGCCTGCAATCAAACAATGGCGTCTGGTCCTTCGATCTGGACGGCTGGCTGCTTTTCAATCATCTGATCAGTGAATTTTTGTAGACCGATATCCGCGCATTATTCCGCTGTTGTCCCCTCATCGTCAGGCACGAGGGCTTCCTCATCGACTTTCTTTTTTTTGCCGAACAGGCGGGCGACGATAACCCCGACTTCGTAGAGAATCACAAAGGGCAAGGCCAGCGCGGTTTGCGAGAAGATATCGGGGGGGGTCAGTATCGCGCCGATGATGAAAGCTGACAGCAACGCGAATTTGCGATTTTTCGCCAACCAGACGTGATCGACGATCCCCATGCGGGCGAGGAAGAAGATGATGATCGGCAGCTCAAAAACCAGGCCGAAAGCAACCAGCAGTTTACTGGTCAGGGACAGATAAGCCCCCATCGAGAGCATCGCGCTGATTTCGCCAGAGCCAATTCCGTACTCGATCAGAAACTTGTAGATCATCGGGAAGACAAAGAAAAAGCCGAAGTAAGCACCGCAACCGAAGCACAGGCAACTGGCGATGACAAAAGGAACCGCCAACTTCTTTTCGTGCTTGAAGAGGCCGGGGGCGATGAACGCCCAGAGCTGCCAGAGGATCACCGGCAACGCAATCAGCAATCCAGCCAGTGCGCCAACCTTGAGATAGGTGAAGAACGGTTCGGTCGCGGTGATGAAGACCAGCGAATGCCCTTTGGGAAGAACATTGCGTACCGGAGCGGAGATGTAGTTGAAAAGCTCTTCCCCGAAGGAATAACAGAACAGAAACGCTACCAGCCAGGCAGCGGAGCTGATCATCAGCCGCTTGCGCAACTCTTCCAGATGAGACATGAACGGCAGACGGTCGTTATTTTCCGCTTCAGCGCCCATTCAGAGATCCTCTTTTTTATTCACGGAAGTATCGTCCTGTTCAGCAGCGGGCGACGCCGGATCGGCTACGGGGCGGGTAAAGGCCCCTGGTGCGGGGGTATCCCCGGCGGGGGACTGTGCATCGGGATAAGGATCGTCAGCCATCCCCGGCGGATAAATTTTGTCGGTCGGCAACCTGGCGGCACTGGGTGACGACGGTGGCCGGTTCGACTGATTCACCTCGGTGCTGATGATATGTTTCAACTCATCGGTGGCACGACGAAATTCAGAGTAGCCACGACCGAGCGCCCGGGCAATATCAGGCAACCGTTTGGGGCCGATAACGATCAACGCCAGGGCCAGAATCATAAGCATTTCGGGCATGCCGATGCCGAACATAGGGGGTTCCTTCCATGACTGCGGGGATAACTCAAGTCGGCAGAGAATAGCCCTTCCGAGCGACGCTGTCAAGCCTTGCAAAGGACGATAAGGGTTTGACATACAAGGGCTTTTACCCTAGGATAGCGCATTCGCCGAAGGGCTTGAGAGGTGGACTGATGGAACAGACAGAAATCATACAGGAAATCAAGCGGTTATGCGTGGAACACAACGCCCTGTTGCTGGCCCACAATTATCAGCGTGACGAGGTTCAGGAGATTGCCGACATCACCGGCGACTCGCTGGCTTTGTCGATAGAAGCCGCACGTGCCGAAAACGACATAATCGTTTTTTGCGGGGTGCATTTCATGGCAGAGAGCGCCGCGATCCTTGCTCCCGACAAGACGGTCCTGCTGCCGCGCGCCGATGCCGGTTGCCCGATGGCAGACATGGTCACCCCCGCAGGGTTGCACGCCATGAAAGCCGAACATCCAAGCGCCACGGTCGTCACCTACGTCAATTCGAGTGCCGCCGTCAAGGCGGAAAGTGATATCTGCTGCACCAGCTCGAATGCCATCAACGTCGTTAAGTCCCTCGCTGCCGACGAACTGATTCTGGTGCCGGATCGTAATCTCGGCCGTTATATCGCCTCATTCACTGACAAAACCTGTTATTTCTGGGAGGGTTATTGCCCAACGCATGATCGTCTCAAGGTTGCCGATATTGAGCGCACGCGGGCCGATCACCCCGACGCCCTCTTCATGGCGCACCCCGAATGTTCCCCGGACATCCTCGCCCTGGCCGATCACATCTGCTCGACCAGCGGGATGTACGCATACGCCGCCCACAGCACTGCGCACAAGTTTATTGTCGGCACCGAAATGGGCATTCTCTACCGCCTGCGCAAGGATAATCCCGACAAGGAATTCATTCTGCCCTCGACAAGCTTGATCTGTCCGAACATGAAGCTGACCTCGCTCGAAGATATTCTTCAGTGTTTACAGACGATGAGTCCGGTGGTAACCGTTCCGGAAGCGACGCGCGAACGCGCGAAATTGACTCTCGACCGCATGCTCGCCGTGCCGCGCGACTAACAACCGATCCACCCTAAGCGAAAGGGCGTGCCCTGACGCGCCATTTCTGCTGTTGATGGCGGCAAAACTCCCGGTGAATTAAATGGGGGCTTTAGCACTTCGTTTGCACCTCCCACAAAAACACGAAAAGCGTCAAATGCTCAGATTTTCTCCGTGATCTTGTGTGCTTCGTGGTAATAATATTTGGCATACGCAGAGCAACAAACGCAGGCCCAGACATTTCGGAAACACCTTTGATTTATGTCGAGTCATAACGCAGAGCAACTCTCCATTACCCTCTCCGCCGCCGCCACGGCAGCGGCACGGACGCGCGCGCGGCTGGAAGTACATGGTCTGCGCGGGTCGGCCGGTGCCGCCCTGCTGGCCGAAGTATTGCCGATTTGTGCTGAGCCGCTCCTGGTGATTGCCGCGGACCTGAAAAATGCGCGGCAAATGGTCGACGACCTGACTTTTTTTGGCGGGGCAGACAGTGCGGTGTGCCTCTTCCCCCATTGGGAAGTGCGTCCTTACGATCCACTGACACCCCATCCCGAAGTTGAAGCAACCCGCCTGGCGACGCTGACCGCACTCCTCGACGGCCAGGTACGGGTCGTGGTTACAACGATGCGCGCGCTCTTGCAACGGGTGATCCCACGCACGGTGCTCGCCGAACTGCGCGAAAAGCTGATTGTCGAAGAGGAGTACTCGCGTAACGAGCTGTTGCCGCGTTTGCTCGCCCTCGGCTATCAGCCGGTGCCGCTGGTCGAGGATCGCGGCACCTTTGCGGTGCGCGGCGACATTCTTGATATTTTTCCACCAACCGGGGCGCACCCGGTACGGATTGAATTTTTCGGTGATTACATTGAGCGAATGCGTCCCTTTGATGCGCTCACGCAACGTTCTGCGGCACAGGACCTGGCGGTTCTGGAACTTCTTCCCGCGCGTGAGATGATTCTTTCCGGCGAACATCTGGCCACGTTCAGTCGGCGCCTCAAGGAACGTTGCGACACCCTCGGCATCCCCCGCCCGCAACGCGAAGCGGTCCTCGAAGAGGTTCGTGAAGGATTGCTTGCACCGGGGCGCTCCTTCCTTTTGCCCCTCAATTACGCGCAGCTTGACACGCTGCTCGATTATCTGCCGCAGCGGCGTTGGGTCTGGCTTGACCCGACGGACGCGGAACAGGAGGCGGATCGCCTGAGCGACGAAGCGCGCGCCGGCGAAGCACGTCTGCGCGCGGCGGCTGAACCGCATGTTGCAGTCAGCGAGCTTTATCTTGATTACCAGGATCTGGCGGTGTGGCGACGCACCGAGCCGCAGATTGAATTCACCGCATTGCGGGTTTATCAGCTTGGCGAAGAGCAAGATGCCGTCGCGCTGAAGGTCCTCACCAACAGTGAATTGCATGTCGACCTGCGTAATAGCGACGCAGGGTTGCAACCGCTGATCGATTGTCTGCGTCAGTGGCGCACCGCGCACTGGCGGGTGCTGCTGGTCTGCCACCGCCGCGGGCAGGCGGAGCGTCTGCGTGACTTGCTTGCCCCGCATGCGTTCGCACTGCCGACAGCGACCGAAGGCTTTCCTGCAACCCTCCCCCCCGGCGGCATTGCCCTCACCCTCGGCAATCTGGATGCCGGGTTTCAACTTCCCACCGAGCGGCTGGCGGTCCTTACCGAAGAGGAAATATTCGGCCACCGCGCCAAGCGACGCGGGTTAACAGCGGCGCGCACCGACGCGCTGCTGTCCTCCCTCGCAGAGCTCAAAGAGGGTGATTTTGTCGTCCATACCGACCACGGTATCGGCCATTATCGCGGTTTGTTGCACATTGAAACCGGGGTCACGGCAGGGGATTTTCTGCATCTCGAATATGCTGGCGAAGACAAGCTCTACGTCCCGGTCGAGCGCATTGAGAAGGTGCAGAAATACGTCGGCGGCGAAGCGCCGCGGCTTGACAAGCTCGGCGGCAACAGCTGGAAAAAAGCGCAGGTCAAGGCACGGGCGGCGGTCGAAGAGCTGGCGCGCGAACTGTTACAGCTCTATGCGCGACGCAAGCTCTCCCAGGGGTTCGGATTTTCCCCGCCGGATCGTCACTTTCGTGAATTTGAAGCGGCGTTTCCGTACGAAGAAACCCCCGACCAGCAGGTGGCCATCGATGAGACGCTTGCCGACATGGTCGCAGACCGGGCCATGGACCGCCTGATCTGCGGCGACGTCGGTTACGGCAAGACCGAAGTCGCGATGCGCGCTGCCTATAAAGCGGCGCTCGACGGCAAGCAGGTGGCCGTGCTGGTGCCGACCACGATCCTGGCACGCCAACACTGGGCCTCGTTCGGTGAACGCTTTGCCGACACGCCGGTGGTCGTCGATATGGTCTCGCGTTTTCGTACCCCCGCCGAGCAGAAAGCAATCCTCGAACGCACCGCCGCCGGGCAGGTCGATATTCTGATCGGAACGCATCGCCTGTTGCAGCGGGATGTGAAGTTTCGCGATCTCGGCCTGGTGGTTATCGACGAGGAACAGCGCTTCGGGGTCGCCCACAAGGAACGTCTGAAGAAGATGCGTGCCGCCGTCGATTTCCTTACCCTGACGGCGACGCCAATCCCGCGAACACTGAATATGAGCATGATGGGACTGCGGGACATTTCGGTGATCGATACCGCTCCGGTCGATCGGCTGGCGATTCGTACCTACGTCACCCGCTTTGATAACGAACTGGTGCGCGAGGCGATACTGCGCGAATTGCGGCGGGGCGGGCAGGTCTTCTTCGTCCATAACCGGGTGCAGTCGATCAATGCCATGGCTGATTTGCTGCGCCAGCTTATCCCGGAAGCAAAGATCGCCGTCGGCCACGGCCAGCTGGGGGAGAAGGCGCTTGAAACGGTGATGCTCGACTTCATTGAGGGGCGCACCAACGTGCTGGTCAGTACCACAATTATCGAAAACGGACTTGATATTGCGCGCGCCAACACCATTATCGTCAATCGTGCCGATTGTTTCGGTTTGGCCCAGCTCTATCAGCTGCGCGGCCGGGTCGGTCGTTCGCAACAACGCGCCTACGCCTACTTGCTGATTCCCGGCGAGGGCGGATTGACTCGCGATGCCCGCGAGCGGTTGCGGGTGCTGCAAGAGTTGACAGAGCTCGGTGCCGGTTTTCGGATCGCCAATCACGATCTGGAACTGCGCGGTGCCGGCGACCTGCTCGGTGGCAAGCAAGCCGGACAAATTGCCGCTATCGGCTACGAGCTCTATGTCGATTTGCTCGATGAAACCATCCGCGAGCTACAGGGCCAGTCACACGAGGAACGGATCGACCCCGAATTGCGTCTCGGGCTGTCGGCCTACTTCCCGGAAAAATATATGCTCGATCCGAATCAGCGGCTGGTGTTTTACAAAAAACTGGCAGCGGCAAATGATGACGGGGTCATCTATGCTCTTGCCGATGAGTTGCGTGATCGTTATGGCGAGTTGCCCCCGTCGGCAGCATTGCTCCTCGAATCGATGAAACTGCGCGTTATGCTTAAGCGCTGCAAAATTGAAACTGCCGAATATGACGGTCGGCGGCTGGTGTTCGGTTTTCATCCGACCACACCGGTCGGCCCTGAAAAAATTCTCGCCCTGCTCAACGACGCGGAAAAAAAATACGCCTTTTCCCCCGATTACCGCCTGACGATCACGATCGGCAAACTCGCGCCGCAAGAGGTGCTGGAACGGGCGAAAAAAGAATTGCAGACCCTTGGCTGAGTGTGTAGACTTCTGAGCTGTTTCGATGCGTAGTGCGGTCATCGCCCAACGGAAAAAGAACACGTTAAAATGCCTGTGATCCGATCAAAAAATATCCAGTATTGGTGCGCTCGTGCCCTGTTGCTGTCAACGCTAATCATGCTGCTCGCCTGCAACCGACCCGCCGGGGAGGAAGGGACAGCGACCAGCGTGTCCAGAACGGCGACGGCTGAACCGGATGCCTTGATTCTGGTCGTCAACGGGCAGACCCTGCGCAATGACGAATTTGAAGTGGCCTTCGCCAGGACGCTGTCAACGGGTCAGACGGTGACCGCGAAAGAGCGCGCCGAACTCAAACGGGCATTTCTGGTGCAGGTGATCGACCGCAAGTTGACCTTGGCCGAAGCGGAAAGGATTGGCCTTACGGTGACACCGCAAGAGGTCGATCGCGCCCTGGCGGAACATCGTGCGGACTACCCGGAAGACGAATTCAACGCAGCGATAAAGTTGCGCAATCTGACCATGGATCAGTGGCGCGTGGAGTTGCAGGAAAAGTTGTTGATGGAAAAAGTCCTGCGCTACGCGGTCTACGATCAGGTCGCACCCACCGATGCGGAACAACGTGCCTATTACACAGAACACCGCGATGACTTCAATCGTCCGGCGCAAGTTCGGGCGCGCCAGATTGTCGTCGCGGAAGAAGAAGTGGGGCAGCGGATCCTCGGTTTGCTGCGGCAGGGGGAACCGTTTGCCGCTGTAGCGAAAACATATTCCCTCTCACCCGATGCCGAGCAAGGGGGGGATCTCGGTTATTTTGCCGCCGGGGAGATGCCGCCTGAATTCGACCAGGTAGTTTTTAAATTACAGCCGGGACGTTTAAGCGAGCTGATCAAAACCGAATATGGCTACCACGTCTTTCTGGTCGACGACAAGCGCCCCGCGCAGCAGCTGACCTTTGAGGATGTCCGCGACGAGATTTACACCACATTGAAGCTGCAGAAAGAAGAAGCCGCTTATCACCAATGGCTGCAAGGTTTACGTGCTGCAGCGCAGATTGAAGTCAACTGGGATCAACTTTAAAGGTAGCCATAACCATGCTCAGAATTACGCTGATACTGCTGTTTTTCCTGTACCCTTTGAGCCTGGCGGCGACATCGCTCAATCGCACTGTCGCCGTCATCAACGATGAAATTGTCACCTCCTACCAACTGGAACGCGCGCTGGAAGCAAAGACAGCGGCTGGCCGCGAGATTGACGACGCGTTCCGCCGGGAGCTGCTCGATAAAATGATCGAAGAGCTGCTCCTCGGACAACGCATCAGAGAGTTGAAATTGACTGTTGCAGCTGAAGAAATTGATGCGGCGATCGACGATATCCTTAAGCAAAACAAGATTACCCGCGAGCAACTCAAGCAAGCTCTCTCCCAACAAGGGATTGATTTCACAGCCTATCGTGAAACTCTGAGCAAGCAGATTCTGCGCTTCAAGCTGATGGGGCGTGAAGTTCAGGCGAAGGTTGAAGTGACGAATCGTGAGATACGCAATTACTTTGCCGCCCATGCCAGCGATTATCAACGTCCGCCTGAAGTGCGCATTGAGCATTTCACCCTGAAAGACAAAGGGTCCGACGCCCGGCAAACGATTGCTGCCGTACGCACCCGACTTGTTGCCGGGGAACCGTTGCCCCGGCTTCTTGCATCGTTTGCCGGTGATGAGCGGGTGATCGGTGGCGAGATGGGCCGTTTTGCCGAGCGCGAACTGGCTCCGGAGTTTGTCACGGCAATTAAAGATTTACCCGATGGTGCAGTCAGTCCCATCGTTGCTCAAAACGAGATGCTGCATCTGCTTATCGTGGCGGAAAGGATCCCGGGCGGCGTGACTCCGCTTGAGGAAGTGAAAGACTCCATAGAGGCCCGTCTACAGGAAGAAAAATCCCAGGCTCGCTTTAAGGAATGGATTGCCGAACTCAAAAAAAATGCTTATATTGTCATGCAACCGGAGGAGGGCAAGGAGCCAGCTCCGGCACAAACAACGGAGCCCCCCCTCTCTGTTGCACCGGAAAAAACTGCCGAAGAATCCCCTGCGGAGGAATAGCCACTAATTACGCGCCGCTAGCTCAGCTGGATAGAGCACCGGTCTTCGGAACCGGGTGTCGGGGGTTCGAATCCCTCGCGGCGCGCCATTTACAAACTCAGCCTTTGACAAAAGTACTTGCGCGATCCCCGTCAAGAGCGAACCCCAACTCGGACTGAGTGTTCATTCGATCGGACCACGAACCGCCGTCCGCCGGGCAAAACCGGCGCATATCAAAACAGCCCCCCGGCGAACCGGGGGGCTGTTTTTTTCGTGCAGTGGTAGCGGTGGGGCGAATTACATCATGCCGCCCATACCACCCATGCCGCCCATCCCACCTGGCATTGCCGGCATTGCGTCGTCCTTCTGCGGCAGATCGGCGATGCACGCTTCGGTGGTCAACATCAGACCAGCCACCGATGCGGCGTTTTGCAGCGCACTGCGGGTAACCTTGGTCGGGTCGATGATCCCGGCCTTGATCATGTCGCAATACTCGTCAGTGGCCGCGTTGAAGCCGAAAGAACCTTTTTCTTTAGTCACGCGGTCGATGGCGATCGAACCTTCAACTCCGGCGTTGATCGCAATCTGACGCAACGGCTCTTCGAGCGCACGGCGTACGATCTTGACACCGAACTCCTGCTCACCGATCACCTTGACGGAGTCAAGCGCTGCAATGGCACGAATCAGGGCAACTCCGCCGCCAGGGACAATGCCCTCTTCAACCGCCGCGCGGGTGGCGTGCAGCGCATCTTCGACGCGCGCTTTCTTTTCTTTCATTTCGGTCTCGGTCGCAGCGCCAATCTTGATGACAGCAACGCCGCCGACCAGTTTGGCAAGACGCTCCTGAAGCTTCTCACGGTCATAGTCGCTGCTGGTTTCGTCGATCTGGGCGCGAATCTGCTTGACGCGTCCTTCGATCTCAGCTTCGACACCGGCACCGTCAATGATGGTGGTATTGTCTTTGTTGATCACGATCCGCTTGGCGGTGCCGAGCATATCGAGGGTAGCGTTTTCGAGGGTAAAACCAACTTCCTCGGCGATCACCTTGCCACCGGTGAGGACCGCGATATCTTCGAGCATCGCCTTGCGACGGTCGCCAAAACCAGGCGCTTTGACCGCAGCAATATTGAGGGTGCCACGCAATTTGTTGACCACCAGGGTGGCCAGCGCTTCGCCGTCAACATCTTCAGCAACAATCAGCAGTGAACGCCCTTGCTTGGCCACCGGCTCCAGCACGCCGAGCAGATCTTTCATGCTGCTGATCTTCTTGTCGTGGATCAGGATCAGTGCATCCTCCATGACCGTTTCCATGCGCTCCATGTCGGTCGCGAAGTACGGCGACAGATAGCCGCGATCAAACTGCATCCCTTCGACAGTTTCGAGAGAGGTTTCCATCGACTTGGCTTCCTCGACGGTGATAACCCCTTCTTTGCCAACCTTGTCCATCGCCTCGGCAATGATATTGCCGATCGTATCGTCATTGTTGGCCGAGATGGTGCCGACCTGAGCAATTTCCTTGTGATCTTTCACCGGCTTGGAGAGTTTCTCCAAGGAAGCAACGGCGGCGGTTACGGCTTTGTCGATACCGCGCTTGATTTCCATCGGGTTATGACCGGCGGAAACCAGCTTGATCCCTTCACGGAAGATTGCCTGAGCGAGAACGGTCGCGGTGGTGGTTCCGTCACCGGCGATATCAGAAGTCTTCGAAGCGACTTCCTTGACCAGTTGCGCACCCATGTTCTCGAATTTGTTTTCGAGTTCGATTTCCTTGGCAACGGTGACGCCGTCCTTGGTAATCAGTGGTGCACCGTACGATTTTTCAATCACGACGTTACGCCCCTTGGGACCGAGGGTAACTTTAACCGCATCGGCGAGTTTGTTGACCCCGGTCAGGGTCAGGAAACGAGCTTCTTGTCCGAATTTAATTTCTTTGGCAGCCATCTTTTCTATTCTCCTCAATCAAATGTAGTGGTCAAAAATTATTCGACAACACCCAGAATGTCGTCTTCGCGCATGATCAGGTATTCTTTCCCGTCAAGCTTGACTTCAGTGCCGGCGTACTTGCTGAACAGCACTTTGTCGCCGACCTTGACGTCGAGACCGAGAACTTTTCCTGCCTCCGTCACTTTGCCCTTTCCGGCAGCGAGAACTTCGCCCATCTGCGGTTTTTCTTTAGCAGCATCGGGGATGATGATTCCCCCGGCGGTTTTGGTTTCTTCTTCGAGGCGCTTGACAATGATACGGTCCTGCAACGGTCTGATGTTCATGATCCAAATCTCCTTTCGCGGTTCAATATAATGCGGGGGGTGATCCCCCAACTGTTGCTTAAACAAAAGCGGATCGGCCAGAGACTCCAGGAGCCGATCCGCCTGGCACTCACGGTGTCCGAGTGCTAAGGCATGGTAAATATAATCAGACTCGCATGAATGTCAAGGGCTTATCAGGGAATAAAATGAAATAATTCTCTGGGCGGGTTAAATCGCGTTCAACGCGCGCAATATCCCTTCCGCCAACGTTGCGGAGATGTCAGCGGTCAGCTTGCGGCGCTCGTTGCCGATGGTTGAATAATCATGTTCAAAAAAGGTTTCACGGGGGTAGGAGAGTTGCAGCGTCGGTTCGACTTGCCCCGGCTGAAAAAGTTGAACGCGACTTTTCAGGCGCATATTGGTGGAACAACACCCCGATTCCTCGACATAACCGTAAATCTCCCCGGTCAGATAATAATATTCAGCCAATTCAGCGCGATCAATGGTGTCGAGATCTTGTTTGAGGATGACGAATTTGTAACCGGAACCGGAACCTTGAGCGTTAAGCATGTCAACAAACTGGTCAAAAACACTCTCTTCGACATCGAGAGGCACCATGATTGTTGAAAACGGCACTACGTAAAGAATTTTTTCAGCAGGTTCAGAAAATTTGACAGACTTTTTTATCTGCGGACCGGAACCGGCACACCCCGCCAGCAAAGCAACGATCAACCCGGCGATCAACCAGCGCATCAGCATCAATCTTTCTCCATCTCTCCCGTGAGTATGTAAGCTTGACCAGGGCGGTCAGAACACCTTCGGCCAAACGGTGAATTTCATAGCACCTGACATCTTATTGGAGCGGACGAAACTGTCAACCTTTTTTCCCGCCCTTCGTAACAACAAAAGCCCGTCGTTGACGACGGGCTTTTGTTGTTGATCGGTCCAAATGCAGTTTACCAGCCGAGGCTGAGCTTGGCCGTGTAGACAGGAAGTTCTCCGAATTCAGCATCGATGGTCAAACGCACTAACGCCATCGACATCTGGACACCACCGAAATACCGCAGTTCGGTCGTTGAATAATCGCGAAGGTCATCCTTCAGCGACATATCATCGCCGCTATATTCCGCATTGATCCGCACCACACCGGCCCCGGCATAAGGGGTGAGCATGGCAAACCCCTTGCTTACCACCAGATCCGCGGCATAGGTCGACAACTCAATGTCATCAACGCCGCCGAGGCTGCTGTAACTGCCCCGCACCGCGACGGCAGGAGTGGCGGTCGAACCCTCCAGAATCGCCCACTGCAATTCACCACCAACCATGGTGAGGTTACTGCTCGGAACCTTGGCGTAACTGGCACCAATATCAAAATTGTAAGGGAGTCCTTTGCGTACCTGAATTTTGGGGATCGGCAAGTAACCGGGATAGTCGGTCGAGCTCGTACCGACCGCCTGTTCCCAAAGGTCGCTGTCGATTTCGGCAAAATTGACCGCGACACCGATGTCAAAACCGGTAATTCCCTGCGGCTCTGCCGGTGCCACCCCGCGATAGGCGGTCATCATCCCGGCTTCACGGGACACTTTCGCAAAGATATCGTTGGTGGTCCCTGATGCAAAGCCCAGATCATATTTTGCCGCCGGTGCCGAACTGGCACTCAGCAGAACAATCAGTAATGAAAAAACGAAACGCTTCATGTGGAAACCCCCGAGAATTTTGTGGTTAACGTTCAGCACAAGTAATCGTGGATACTATTATACAAAGAGCATGCCACCGGTTTAAGAAAACACTAACTTGATGAAATGACAAGACTTTCCACAGACAGCCTGCACAGCTCCCGACGAGATTGTTGCGCAAATGCCACACCCGGCAGCCTCACATCTGCCTCCTCTGCCCTGTTATGCAGTCAAGCCCCTCGCCCCCGCGGGGCTTTGTTTCTTCCCCTCCCCCTTTTGGAGCATTCAGTGATCTCTGCGCAACATATCTCCCGATCGGGCACCAGGCGGCAGCGTCATCACGATGCGCGCATTCGGCTGCCCGACAGTCAGTACCATCCCCTCTTCACTGTGGAGTGTCGCGACCGTGAAGCGGAACTGGCGCAGCGCCGGGCCGATCAATTCGAGCTGTTCGCCAGGGAAAAAGCGATTCCGGCCGATCACCAGCGCACGACCATCGGCACTGACCGATTCAACCATGCCGATAAAATCAGTGCTGCGTAAATAACCGGAGCGCTGCGGTTCAATCAAAGGGTCATCCTGGCCGAACAAAAATCCGCTGTCATAGGGGCGATGACTGACTTTTTCCAGCTCCTGCCGCCAGAGAGGGTTGCAGCGATAGGCGGCGGGATCAGCCAGCCAGGCATCGAGGGCGGCGCGATACACGCGCGAGACAACCGCCACGTAATAAACACTTTTCATCCGCCCTTCAATCTTCAGGCTGGTCGCACCGGCGTTCAGCACTTCTGGCAGATGGTCGATCAGGCAAAGATCGCGACTGTTCATGATGTAGGTACCGCGCGCATCCTCTTCGATCGGAAAACTTTCAGCGCGGCGCGTTTCCTCGACCAGCGCATATTTCCAGCGACACGGGTGGGCGCACGCTCCGGCATTGGCGCTGCGTCCGGTCATCGCCGCCGAGAGGAGACAGCGCCCCGAATAAGCAACGCACATCGCGCCATGGACAAACACTTCGACCTCAACTCCGGAATCGACGCTGATCGCCCGCAGGTCGTCAAGGGTCGCTTCACGAGCCAGATTGATGCGCGACACCCCTGCCTCCCGCCAGAATTTGGCAGCGGCGGTGTTCCCCGTGTTGGCCTGGGTAGAAAGATGGATCTCCCGCTGCGGATCGCAGCGTCGCACCGTCGCCAGCACCCCCGGATCAGAGACAATATAGGCATCAATCGCCAACGGCTGCAATGCCGTCAGATACGCTTCCAGCGCCGGGAATTCTGAGGGGCGCAAATAGGCATTCAAGGTCAGATACAACCGCTTCCCGGCGTCCCGCGTCAGCGTGCGGGCAAGGCGCAAATCGGCCAGGCTGAAGTTGCCGGCTAACGCCCGCAACCCGAAATGCTCGCCACCGACATAAACAGCATCTGCTCCGTAATTGATTGCTGTACGTAATTTTTCGATATTCCCGGCGGGAACCAACAGCTCCGGTTGTTTCATAATGACCTGCTTTCCTGGGGTTGTGTCCCCGACAATAACATAAAAGAAATCGGTCCGTCTGCCCCGTCATTCATCCCTGCACACCTCCTCCCCCCCACCCGGCCCTTTACCGCTTGACAGTGATCGGAAAAAGCTATAATTTTGCCCAATTATAAACCCCTGGAAAGACTATGCAGAACGATCCATCCTTCGTCAAAAAATGCGTCCTGATCGTCACGGTGCTTTTGCCCTTGTTGCTTACTGCCTGTGCCGCGACGCCTCGGACAACGGCGCTTTCCCCGGCATCTGCGGAGGCGCTGGAACGTTTGGCCGCTGATCAGCAGAAACTTGACCAGCGCCTCGTCCAGCTTCAGGACAACCTGTTGCTCCTCGAAGCACGGGTTATGGATCAGCAGGCGGTGATCGAGCAGTTGCGCGAGGCCGCCCCTTCTGCTCCGGCAGATATTGCAACGGTGCCACAGACAGAAGTCACCCCGGCTGAACTTTATCGCAAGGCTTTTGCCGCGTATGCAGCGGGTGATTATCCCCAGGGAGAAACCGATTTCACCCGCTTCGTCGCCCTGTTTCCGAACAACGAATATGTCACCAATGCAAGATTCTGGCTGGCGGAATGTTATCTGGCGCAAAGTAAACATCCGCGAGCGGCGGCAACCTTCCACAGCATCGCTGAGGATTATCCTCGTTCCGCACTTGCGCCAAAAGCCTTATGGAAAGAGGCCGTAACGTACGAGCGTAGCGGCGCGACACAGAAAGCAGCCGAAGTCCTGACCACGTTGCGCAAACGCTATCCCGGCAGCAGCGAAGCACGCAAGCCGTTAAACTGAGCAACGCACACCGCCCGAAGGGGGAGAGAATGTTGTTACGTGGAATCCTTCTATTGGTTTTGATTTTGGGAACAGCGACGGTAACGTTCGCCGAGACCCCGCGCGTGTATGTCGTCAAGAAAGGCGATACCCTCTGGGGGATTTCCGAGCGCTTCATCAAAGATCCACATTTCTGGCCGAGTCTCTGGTCAAAAAATCCTGAAATCCCCAATCCCCATCTGATTTATCCGGGACAAAAGCTGTTTATCTACAGTGACCGTATCGAGGTTGTGCCGGTTGCCCCTGAACCGCAGCAGGGAGCGGAAGATGTGGCCGTCGCAGAACCGGATAAAGTAGCGGCGGTGGCAACATCAGCACCGAGCAAAATGGTCAAAATCCCTCCGGTTGCCATCAGCTTTATCACCCCCGAGGAACTGAAAGATAGTGGAACGCTGGTCGACACCGTCGATGAACGCGCCCTGATCAGCCGGGAAAATATCGTTTTCGTCAAAATGCGCGATCTTGCTGCGACCATTCCGGGTGACAAGTTCACCCTTTTTAAAGTGGGCGAGCAGGTTCTTCATCCGGTCACACAGCAGCCCGCTGGCTTTAAGGTATTCAATCTCGGTCAACTTGAAGTTCTGTCTATCGGCAAAGATGTCGCCACCGCTAAAATCATTGCCGTCGACCGGGAAATTGAGCGCGGAGCTCGTCTGCGGCCGTACATTGAAACCCCCAGGGAAGTGGCGTTGAGAAAAACGGGGCGGGTGCTCGAAGGCTACCTGCTGACGTCAGCGAATGATCGGGTAACGATCGGCTCCAACGAAATCGTCTACATTGATCTGGGCCAAAAGGACGGACTTGCGCCAGGGAACATGCTGCAAATTTTCCGTCCCGGACAGGCGACCGGACTTGGCTTGCAGCAACCGGAGACGCGGATGCCGGACACTCAACTGGGCAAGGCGGTGGTCATTGAAGTCCGTGCCACAACGGCAACGGCCCTGACCCTGAGTGCCAACAACTACATCGAGAATGGCGACCAGGTCGTCACGATCAGCGAGTAACTGCAACCGTTTTTTACTCTACGTCGGCCAGCGCAAACGCGCTGGCCGTTTTTTCGGGAGGGGTTTATGACCGAAACAGAACAGCACTGGCTGCGTCTCCACCTGACCCCCGGACTCGGTCGTACCGGTCTGCTACGTCTCGTCGGCACTTTCGGCTCTCCAGCTGCTGCGTGTGGCGCTTCCCCTGCGGACTGGATCGCCCGCGCCGGAACCCGCCCCGATGTTGCGCATAATCGTCCATCTGCCGATTTTTGTGCCGCAACGTGCGACCGCCTGAACCAACTCGCGGTGCGCATTATCTCGATCTTTGACCCCGCCTACCCGCAACCGCTCGCGGCAATACACGATCCGCCAACACTCCTCTATGTCCGCGGCCAGTTGCCGGAACAAGACGCCTTTGCCGTTGTTGGCAGTCGCCAGCCCCTGGCCGGGAACCGCCAGTGGGCAACCGCCCTGTGCGCGGAACTGGCGGCTCACGATATCACGATTGTCAGCGGGCTGGCCCGCGGCATCGACAGTGCCGCACACACCGGCGCGCTGGAAGGTAAAGGACAAACCATCGCGGTTCTCGGTTGCGGTATCGATCGCATCTACCCGCGAGAAAACGCCCGGCTGTTTGAGCGAATCCCCGAGCAGGGCGCGATTATTTCAGAATACCCGCCAGACGCACCGCCGGTTGCCGGTCATTTTCCCGGTCGCAACCGGATTATCAGCGGACTGAGCAAAGGCGTCCTGGTCGTCGAGGCCGCAGCGGAAAGCGGGTCACTGATTACCGTCGACTTTGCCCTTGAACAGGGCCGCGAAGTTTTTGCCGCGCCGGGTGCGGTTTATGCCTCCGGCAGTATTGGCGTCAATCGGCTGTTGAAAGAGGGGGCTCAACCGGTGACCGAAGCACGCGATATCCTTGAATATCTCTGGCCAGCAACCCCCCCGCGCGAAACCGTGCAGAAGCACCAGAGCTTTGCCGAAACATTGACCGGCGCAGCACTGCAAACCTATCTTGCCCTCGGTCCGGAACCGTTGCATGGTGACGATCTGGTGCGGAAAACCGGCTTGACACCTATAGAGCTTTCCGCTATTTTACTGCACCTGGAGCTACAGGGAGGCATAACGCAACTCCCCGGTTCGCGCTATATCCGCGCCGATTTTTAGTTCAGCAAAGAGTCTCATGAATTCAAAACCGTTTCGTGAACGGGTTCTGGCCATTGTCAGCCTGATCGCTCAATATGTTCTGGATGACAGCGAAATCCCCGCCAACAGCGACATCGTCGATGAATTACTGTCGGTCGGTTTCAAGGAAGAGGAAATCGATGCGGCTTTTTCGTGGATGGAGAACGTCTCGCTACCGCATCGCGCACCGACCTCGCTGGGGAACATTCATCCCACCAACCGCGTCTTCAGTCAGGCAGAAACACGCGTTCTCTCGGCGGATGCCCGCGGTTTTCTGACCCAACTGCGCAACCTCGGCATTCTTGACGACATTGTTCTTGAAGAGATTATCGACAAAGCGGTTCACGGCTACGATGATGATATTGGTTTAAAGGAGCTCAAAACGCTGACCATTTTGACCCTCTTCGCCCACGCCCATTACGACTGGCTCCGCGAAGTTGACTGCATCCTGGAGGATGACTGGTCACGACTCTATCACTGAAGCAAAGGGCCACGGGACACCCCGCGGCCCTTTGCTTTGAGTTATTGGAAAGGCACTATGGCACAATCGCTTGTTATCGTCGAATCGCCTGCCAAGGCGAAGACTATCGAAAAATTTCTCGGCAAGGGCTACAAGGTTCTGGCCTCGTACGGTCACGTCCGCGCCATCCCCAGTAAACAAGGGATGGTCGATGTCGATAACGACTTCGAGCCCCAATACCAGATCCTGGCGGACAGCGAAAAACACATTCAGACGCTGAAAAATGCCGCCAAGGGTGCCGATGAACTGATCCTCGCCACTGACCTTGACCGCGAGGGGGAGGCCATCGCCTGGCACCTGCTGCAAGCCCTCGGGATCGACGAAAATGGTGCCAAACCAACAGTTAAACGGGTGGTCTTCAATGAAATCACCAAGGGCGCGATCCTCGCCGCGATGCAGCAACCTCGTGCGGTCTCCAAAGAGATGGTCGATGCTCAGCAGGCGCGCTCGGTCCTCGACTATCTGGTCGGCTTCAATCTCTCCCCCTTCTTGTGGAAGAAAATACGTTATGGACTTTCCGCCGGGCGCGTTCAGTCGGTAGCGTTGCGCCTGATCTGCGAACGGCAGAAGGAGATCGACGCTTTTAATCCCGAAGAATACTGGTCGATAGAAGCGACCCTCGATACGTTGCGCAAAGAGCCGTTCAGCGCGCGACTCTACTCAGTCGACGGCAAAAAACTCGACAAACTCGGGATCACCAATCAGACCTATGCCGACGAACTGGCCACTGCGTTGCGCACGGCCGATTATCGGGTCGCCCGGATCGACAAGAAGACCAAAAAACGCAATCCCAGCGCCCCGTTCACCACCAGTACCCTGCAACAGGAAGCAAGCCGCAAGCTCGGCTTTACCGCGCGCAAGACGATGACCGTGGCGCAAAAGCTCTATGAGGGGATTGACGTCGGCAGCGAAGGTGCCGTCGGTCTGATCACCTACATGCGAACCGATTCACTGACCCTGTCGTCAGTGGCCCTGGAAGAAGCCACCCAGGTCATCACCGCGCAGTATGGTGCTGAATACGCCTTAGCGGCTCCGCGCATCTTCAAGAATAAGAGCAAAAACGCCCAGGAAGCTCACGAGGCGGTGCGCCCCACGACCCTCACACGAACCCCGGAAGCGATCAGGAAATATCTCAGCTCCGATCAGTTCAAACTCTACCAGTTGATTTGGCAACGCACCGTCGCTTCACAAATGGCTGCGGCACTCCTCGCCGCGACCTCCGTCGATATCGCCGCCGGGGAAAAATTTCTCCTTCGCGCCAGCGGTCAGGTCGTCGAGTTTCCCGGCTTCATGCAACTCTATATCGAGGGAAAAGATCAGAATGGCGATGAGGACCAGGAGGGGTTGTTGCCGGTCATGGCTGAAGGCGAAACTGTTGCCCTCAAGGAGCTGGTGCCGGAGCAGCACTTTACCCAACCACCACCAAAGTTCACTGAAGCGAGTCTGGTTAAGACTTTGGAGGAATATGGCATCGGCCGCCCGTCAACCTACGCCAGCATTATCCAGACTTTGACCACCCGCAAATATGTCCGGATGGAGAAAAAAGCGTTTCAGCCGGAAGATGTCGGCATGGTCGTCAGTAACCTGCTGGCGGAACATTTTGCCACTTACGTTGATTACGCCTTTACCGCCGGAATGGAAGAAAAACTCGACGCGATCTCGCGCGGTGAAAAAGAGTGGCGGCCGACCCTCCGGGAATTCTGGCAGCCGTTTATCACCCTGCTGAAACAAAAAGACACCGAGGTCAACAAGTCTGACGTCACCACTGAAAAGACCGACAAAACCTGCCCCAAGTGCAGCAAGGGACTGGTCATCAAGCTTGGCCGCTCCGGGCGGTTTCTGGCCTGTTCCGGTTTCCCCGAATGCCGCCATACCGAGCCGCTGACCAGCGATGGCCAGCCCGCTGAAGAGCCGGAGGTCTCGGACGAAAAGTGTGACAAATGCGGTGCGCCGATGCTGATCAAGATGGGCCGCTACGGCAAATTCCTTGCCTGCAGCGCCTACCCCGGGTGCAAGAATATTCAGCCGCTGGAAAAGCCGAAATCGCTCGATATTCCCTGCCCGACGTGTAAAGAGGGGGTATTGATGGAGAAGAAGAGCCGCTACGGCAAAATCTTCTATTCATGCAACCGCTATCCGTCCTGCAAATATGCCCTCTGGGATCCACCGAAAGAAGAGCCGTGCCCGCTGTGTAAATGGCCGCTGACGGTAATCAAGACCACCAAACGCTTCGGCACCGTGCAGCGCTGTCCGCAGGATGAGTGCGAATACAGCAAGGTGCTGATCGAGCCGCAAAAGCGGCCGGTCGAGAAGAAGGCTCCCGCGAAAAAAACTGCCGCCAAGAAGCCTGTGGCCAGGGAAAAAGCGAAAAAAAAGTCATCCTGACCGATCATCTGGTTACTGTTTCACCTGTCCGGCCGGACCTCAGGGTCCGGCCGGTTTGTGTTTAAAAAAAATGATTTCAGCGTGAAGCACGCTGAGGAGACGAGGAAACGATCACCTGTTTTATTTTTCTTGGTGAGCTTCGTGAACTCCGTGGTAAAAACAGACCATAAATCATTCGACTTAACACCATTTGCAAGGATCAAGCATGGATATCACCATTATCGGCGGCGGTCTGGCCGGTTGCGAGGCCGCCTGGCAAGCAGCGGCGGAGGGGCTGCACGTCACCCTCTACGAAATGAAACCGCTGCGCTATTCACCGGCCCATCAGCGCGAAGAGCTGGCGGAACTGGTCTGCTCCAACAGCCTGCGCGGCGCGGGGATGAATAACGCCGTCGGCTGCCTGAAAGAAGAGCTGCGGCGTTGCCACAGTCTCTTCATTGCCGCCGCCGATGCCACGGCGGTCCCGGCGGGCGGGGCGCTGGCGGTTGATCGGGAAGCCTTCGCCACCTTCATCACCGCGCGGATTACCGCTCATCCACGAATCAAGCTGATCCGCGAAGAGCTCACCGCGATTCCCGCTGCCGGGACGGTCATTATCGCCAGCGGCCCTTTGACCTCCCCGCCCCTCGCCGCCGCCATCGCTCGCTTTACCGGAGCCGAGCAACTCTATTTTTATGACGCCATCGCGCCGATCATCGAAGTTGACTCGATCGATTTCTCCCGCGCCTGGCGCGCCTCCCGCTACGCCAAGGGGGGGGACGACTACATCAACTGCCCCCTTGGCAAGGAGGAGTACCTGCGTTTTATCGACGACCTCAACGGGGCAGAAAAAGTCCAGCCGCGCGACTTTGAACAGGCCATTCACTTTGAAGGGTGCATGCCGATCGAGGAGCTGGCGGCGCGCGGCCCGCTGACCCTCGCCTTCGGACCGATGAAGCCGGTCGGACTGCCCGATCCGCGTACCGGGCGGGAACCGTTCGCGGTGATTCAGCTGCGCCAGGACAACCGCCACGCCACCCTCTTCAATATCGTCGGCTTCCAGACCAAACTGACCTACCCGGAACAGCGGCGCATCTTCCGTACCATCCCCGGACTGCGCGATGCCCGCTTCGCGCGGCTCGGCAGCATGCACCGCAACACCTTTATCAACGCGCCGCGCACCCTTGACGGGCGGTTGCGCGCCAGGACCGATCCGCGCATCTTCTTTGCCGGTCAGATCACCGGTGTCGAAGGGTACGTCGAATCGGCCGGGAGCGGCTTTCTGGCCGGGATCTTTGCCGCCCGGACGCTCAAGGGGATGACCGTCGTCCCGCCGCCGCAGACCACCGCGCTCGGCGCGCTGCTGACCCATCTGCGCAGTGCCGACGCCGACAATTTTCAGCCGATGAACGTCAATTACGGCCTCTTCCCGCCGCTGACGGAAACCCGCAAACTTAAACGCGCCGACCGCCGCCTCGCCCAGGCGGAACGCGCCCTGGCCGATCTCGCCCCGTGGTGGGCACAGCTCATGGAGGAGCGCCGCGATGGCGGAGAATGAACAGATTGTCCTGGCGTCGGCTTCACCGCGGCGGCGTGAACTGCTGACTCAGGTCGGAGTGCAGTTCACCGTGGTACCGAGCACCGCCCCGGAAGAAGTCTTGCCGGACGAGACTCCGCAGGCCCATGTCACCCGCCTGAGCCTCGCCAAGGCCCGCGAGGTCGCCGCCCGCGCCGAGGTTGCCGGGCGCTGGTTCATCGGCAGCGACACCGTCGTGGTGCGCGACGGCGTAATCCTCGGCAAGCCGTGCGACGCCGCCGATGCGGCGGCAATGTTGCGTTCCCTCTCCGGCCGCAGTCACCGCGTCTGGTCCGGCTACGCCATCATCGACCGCCTCAGCGGACAGCAGGAGGCCTACGCCTGCGTCACCGTGGTCACCTTCAAGGAGTTGACCGACGCTGAAATCGTGGGGTATATTGCCACTGGTGAACCGATGGACAAGGCCGGAGCGTACGCCATCCAGGGACGCGGCATGTTCATGGTCCGCGCCATCGACGGCAGCTATCCGAATGTTGTCGGCCTGCCAGTCTGTGAAGTCGTCACGCGCCTCGAAGCACTCGGCGCGCACCGCATGTTCGGCGCAACAGAGACCACTTAAGGGCAAAGGGCAATAGGCCGCTGATCAAATCTGATCAAGGCGGATCTTGAATCGGCCAACCCTGCTTGCGCTCTTCGTGTCCTCGTGCCTCCAGTGAGTGCAACGAACGGGTGGTAAAAACCAGAAAAGGAAGATGACAATGCCTGAAAATATCGCCGCGAATCTTGCTGCCATTCATACCCGGATTGCTGCTGCGTGTGCTCGTTCCGGACGTAATCCGTCAGCCGTTCGGCTGGTCGCGGTTTCCAAGATCAAACCGGCGGCCGATGTGAGCGCGGCGTTTGCCGCCGGACAAACCGTTTTCGGCGAAAGTTACGCGCAGGAGTTGCGGGACAAGGCCGAGCAGCTCAGCGACCCGGTCGTCTGGCACTTTATCGGCGGGCTGCAATCGAACAAGGTCAAGTACCTGTGCGGCCATGTCGCCCTGATCCACTCCGTCGATCGCCTGTCGCTGGCCGAGGAGATCGACAAGCAGTGGGGCAAGGACGCGGCAATCGCCGACATCCTCATTCAGCTCAATCTCGGTGCCGAGCAGACCAAATCGGGGACCACCGCCGCCGCCCTCGAAAAGCTGGTGCGTCAGGTCGCCGCGCTGCCAAACCTCCGCATTCGCGGACTGATGGCGTTGCCGCCCTGGGAGGACGACCCCGAAGCGGTGCGCCCCTTCTTCCGCGAACTGCGCGAACTGGCCGCCGGGATTGCCGCGCTGCATATCCCCCGAGTGGAGATGAACGAATTGTCGATGGGGATGAGTCACGATTTTGAGGTGGCGATTGAGGAAGGGGCGACGCTGGTGCGGGTCGGGTCGGCGATCTTCGGGGAGCGTTGAGATAGCGGAAAAAGATGAGGCTGGAAAGTCGCTGATATTAAAACTTGACAATGGTATCAATTGATACCATACTTACGCCGAGGTCTGGTTCCTGCCACCTCGGCTTTTTTGAGGGGATACAATGGCAAGACCGAGCCATAAGGAACTGAACGGTAAACTTCACCTCGCGCGTGATGCGGTTCACGACAATCGAATTATCCTTATCGAACCTGCTGTTATTGTTTCAGATGCCATGGCCCTCGGCTATTCGATTCGGCATGAATTGCAACTGGTTTTACTGGAGCTTCTGAACAACACCGGGCCGGATCGTTATGCAGGCCATCATCCACCCGAAAGATCTTACGAAAAGCGGATTCGCAATCTCGATTTGTGGGCGTTTTCGGTGTCGTGCCAGAGATTTGAGCCGCGCGTCTACTACAAGTTTTCTCTCCAGAACGCATGGTTTTACCTGGTGTCGCTGCATGTTTGCACCAGTACGGGGGAGAAGTGGAGAACCCAAGATGAGTCAATCCATGAAAGAGATCTGCCCCAGCTGTGAGGGGCGAGTAGCGCAGGTCAACGTTGAAAAACAAACCCAAGTCAAAGGGGTGGATGTCACTTACACCGCCAGACTGCACCAGTGTTGCGATTGTGGGTTGGAGCTGGCTGATACTGAAGAAACCGCGACCATGCAGGAACGGCTGGCCGATGCTTACCGGCATGCCGTTGGCCTGCTCAGCAGTGAAGAAATTCGTCAGCTGCGCCAGAAACAGGGTTTTTCGCAACAGGCCCTGGCTGAGGCGCTGGAGGTTGGTGTTGCCAGCATCAAACGCTGGGAAACCGGAGTGGTTCAAAGCAAGTCGATGGATAACCTGCTGCGCACTCTGCTGCAAGACCATCCGTGCAACGAACACACCGGTAACCGCGATTTTTCCATCCCGCGCATCCGTCTGGTTCTCGATGCTTTTGAATCGCAGTTAGGGCGTCCATTATTGAAAAAAGATGATCGTATGCTCTATGCGGCCAAATACCTCTGGTATGCCGACATGAGCGCCTGTCGCGATCTTGGCCGAAGCATGACCGGGTCCACCTATGCGGCTCTGCCGATGGGACCTCAGCTTAACAACTATCGCGATCTGGTCGATGAGATATTCAAGGCTGATTTAACCGATGTCCCCCCGCTCAGTCAAACAGAAGCAGCCATTATCGCACTGGTTGCCAAAACCTTTCCGACCAATAAACAGGTGTTCGATGCTTCACACCGCGAAGCACTCTGGCAGGGCTGCCCGACCGGGGCGCTGATTCCCTATTCCCGTGCCGCTGAACTGATCGAAATGCCTCACCTCAAGGATCTCCCATGACCACTGAATTTGATCAACCAAGCGCCGGGGTCAAAAGCACCGGGGTCCACCGGGGTCAAGTCTTGCAATCAAACATTTCTATGGTAATTTTTTACCCATGGCCCGACAATTACGTATTGAATATCCAGGCGCAGTTTATCATGTGACTTCCCGTGGCAATGCTCGGAATGCCATTTATGCCGACGATGTTGACCGGGAAAAATTTCTAAAGGTACTGCATTCCGTTGTCACCCGCTACCGCTGGTTTTGCCATGCCTACTGCCTGATGGACAACCACTATCATCTGCTGATCGAAACCCCGAATGCCAACCTGTCGCAGGGAATGCGCCAACTCAATGGCGTTTATACCCAGAGATACAACAAACGGCACGGTTTGGTCGGTCATCTTTTGCAGGGGCGCTTTAAAGCGATAGTGGTCGAAAAGGAGAGTTATCTACTCCAGCTCTGTCGATACATTGTCCAGAATCCGGTGGCAGCAGATATCGCTTCGACGCCTGGGGAATGGCTGTGGAGCAGTTTCCAGGCGACCTGCGGACTTGCCCCCGCACCGGAATGGTTGAGCGTTGATTGGGTTCTCAGCCAGTTCAGCGAAAATATCGATGAGGCGCGGGATCGGTACCGGGAGTTCGTCGGCGCGAGGATAACGGACTGTAGCCCATGGGATGCGTTGATCGGTCGCGTTTTTCTGGGCAAGGAAGGATTCACCGAAAAGCTTGGACCACGACTCGCCGACCAGGAACAACTGGTGGAGGTTCCGAAAGAAGAACGCTTCGCCGCGAGGCCATCCCTGAGCAATCTCATGACAATGTCCCCACTGGTGAGCAGATCGGAACGGGATGCAAAAGCCTTCCGGGCCTACCGTGATTTTGGTTATACCCTGAAAGAGATTGCAGATTTTCTGGGCGTGCATTACGCGACGGTGAGCCGGGCGATAAAAAAAGTTGAGACCGATTTGCACGATTGCAAGACTTGACCCCGATGTTATTAACCATTGACAGCCGCGCGCATCCCTTGTAAACAACCCTACCATGACCTCCCATCGTCTGACCCAAAAAGAGATCGCCCTGTTCTTCTTTCCGCTGGTTCTCAACGTCCAGCTGATGAGCGTTTCGCATTCGATTATCAACGCCATTCTGGCGCGGCAGGACGATTTTATCACCGCGCTGGCCGGGTTTTCGGTGGCGATGGTTGTTCACCTCTTTCTCGCTTCTCCCTCCTACCAGAACCATACGATCACTATCGCCATGGTCCGCGACCGCCAGTCGTTGCGGAGCATGGCGATCTTCATCGTGCTGGTGGCTACCTACATCTCGATCATGCTGGCGCTGGTTGCTTTTACGCCGCTGGGCGTCTGGCTGCTGCGCGACCTGCTCGGGGTGAATAGCGCGGTCATGAGTGAAGCGCAAAGCGTCCTCGCCCTGCTTGTTTGCCTCCCTTTTTTCACCGGTTTTCGTGGATTGGCGCAGGGGCTGGTGATCCGCGCGCGGCGCACGGCGCTGGTATCGCTGGCCACCGGGGTGCGCATCGGCGCGCTGTTTGGATTTTTGCTGCTCGGCACCCGCTGGTTTTCCGGCGGGCAGATCGGGGCGTTCGGATTGTTGATGTGTGTCGCAACGGAATCGCTGCTGATCGGTTTCTTCGCCTGGCGGGTCAGGCTCCCCGCAGAGCAAGGCAAAGGTCGAACCACCGGGGAGGTTATTCGTTACGGCTTGCCGCTGGCCTACTCCTCGTGCCTGCAACAGACGATCCCGCTGCTGATCAACGCAATCATCAGCCGGATGCCTGACGGCACCCTGGCGCTGGCCGCCTTCGGCATCGTGCGCGGCTTCCTGTTTCTGCTCGCGGGACCGATGCGCAACTTGCAACAGGCCTATTTGACGTTGGTACACAGCGTTGAAGATTTTACCGCGTTGACCCGGTTTTTTGTCCGCGTGGGGATCGGGATGGGGGTAACCGTGCTGGTGCTTGCTTATCCATTGAACCCGCTGATCTTCGGTTCGTTGATGGGGGTGGCTTCACTGTTGCGCGACTATCTGACCTTGCCGTTGGCGCTGTGCGCGATTTTTCCACTGCTCTACGGGGGATCAAATCTGCTGCGTGGCTGGTTCGCCGGCGTCCATCGCACCGGGATGCTGGGGCGCTCGACGCTCCTGAAGACCGGCTACATGCTCGGCTGGTGGGGATTTCTGACCCTTGTGCCGCTGCCGATTTCCGGGGCGTTGCTGGCGGTCTTGCTGCTCCTTTCGGCGGAGTGCGTCGAGGGGTTGTATCTGCACCGGCAGAGGAACAGGTTTCTTGCCGGATAAGATCCCTGAATTACGCCGTTATTTCTCCAGCCGCGCCAGGGAGCCTGTCCGAGAATGAATGACCGGCTGCAAACCCAGCTGTTTGGCTCATATTTCAGCTCCTTTTTGCCCCATAGCTACGGGAGGCTGCAAACGAGCCAAAATCTGCCCTCAAACGTCTGGATTTTCGCTTTGACCCTTATTCTCGGAAAGACTCCAGATACTCCTCCCACTCCAGCGGTAGCAGACTCTGTTTTTTGGAATTGCACGCCTTGCACGCCGCCACACAATTTCCCCTGGTGCTGCGCCCGCCGCGAATCAGCGGCACCACATGGTCGAGGGTCAGCTCCTTCGGGGCGACCTGCGCGTTGCAGTAATGACAACGGCCAGCGGCGATCCGGTTTTGCCACCATCGGGTTTTACGCAGCTCACGCGCCTTGTTGCGTTCGCGGCGGATATCTTCGTCACTCGGTTCAATCAACATAGTACAACTCCAGGGTTCTTTTTTTCGGACTATAGTTTACCCGCAGAGGGCGAACAAGTATGTTAGAATCTGTTCGCCTTGCATATTTTTTTCAAATATGGCATGTGTTGCCGCTGTGATTGTGAAATCGTGGAGCAGAAAGAAACGAAGTCATTTATGAAAATTCTGATTGTTGGTGCCGGCCAGGTCGGTTATTTTTTGTGCGAACGGCTGGCCGCGGAAAATCATGAAGTCACCCTGGTGGACAGCAATGAAGACCAATTGCTCCGCGCCAGGGACCGTCTGAATTTACTCGGCATCCTCGGCAACGGTGCCAGTGCAGAGAGTCTGGAACAAGCCGGGATCAAGACCACGGATATTTTTATTGCTGTCACTGACCTTGATGAAGTCAATATCCTTGCCTGCCTCATCGCCCGTGAATATCACGTTAAAACGTTAGTCGCCCGCGTCAAAAGTATCGAATATTCCAGCCATGGTGCGATCCTTTCCAAAGAAAAACTCGGCATCAGCCTGTTGATCAACCCGGAGGATGCTGTCGCTGATGAAATTGCCAAAATCGCCTGTCGCCACGGGGCCTTCGATGTCGCTGAATTCGTCGACGGGCAGATTCAGTTTCTCGGCTATCGTATCAATGAGGACAGCCCACTCTGTGATCTGACCTTGAAAGAGCTGGGCGATATCCGCAGGATGTACCGTTTTGTCATTGCCGCGATCACACGTCAAGGACAAACAATTATCCCCCGCGGCGACGATATCATCTACTCCGGCGACAGCATTTTTGTCTTCGCTCACCATAAGGACCTGCCTGCAATCCAGTATTTGCTCAAGCTGGAGGGCGTGTCGCATAGTCGCTCACAACGTGCCTTCATCCTCGGTGGTGGACGGATCGGCCTGCGCATAGCCGAACAGCTGGAAAAACAAAAGTTCAATACCCGGCTGATCGACCGTGATATGAAACGCTGCGAGACCCTTTCCGCCAAATTGAAAAACACCCTGGTCATCCACGCCGAAGGGAGCGATATCCACACCTTGCAAGACGAAGGGATCGAAGGTGCAGATGTTTTTATCGCCGCAACCGAGAATGATGAAAGTAACATTCTCTGCTCGCTGCTCGCCAAACAGCATGGCGCGAAACGCATCATGACGCTGATCAACCAGCCGGAACTGTTCAGCCTGGCGTCGACACTGGGGATTGATGTTTGTGTTTCGCCACGGATCGCCGCGGCAGGAGCGATTCTTAAATATGTGCGCCGTGGCGACATTGTTTCTGTCGCCACAATCGAAGGGAGCAATTCCGAAATTCTCGAACTTGAGGTCAAGGCAGATTGTGCGATTGTCAATTTGCCCCTCAAGGATTTGAGCTTCCCCCGTGGCGCGGTGATTGGGGCGATCGTACGTGGCAAGGAGTACGAAATCCCCACCGGTGAAAGTATCCTGACTGCCGGAGATCGGGTCGTGGTTTTCGCTCTACCGGGTGCATTTGCCAAGGTGGAAGGATTTTTCAGCTAAATGAATATTCTGCTGACCGGACGCATTCTTGGGGCACTGCTCCTCTTTCTGGCGACGGCGCTCCTCATCCCGGTCCCCTTTTCGCTCTGGTATGATGACGGTGCGGCACTTGCGCTACTCGCTGCGGCGACAACCTCCCTGGCGGCAGGGGCCGTACTGTTCCTTAACTGTCGCAGCAATAAAGAACTTTCATTACGTGAAGGTTTTGCCATTGTTTCTTTCGGCTGGCTGTTCTACGCCCTCTTCGGGGCTTTGCCATACGTCATCAGTGGCGCGATCCCTTCGTACCTTGATGCGGTCTTTGAAACGATGAGCGGCTTTACAACCACCGGTTCGACGATTCTGGTCAACATCGAAAGGTTGCCCGAGAGCCTGCTGTTTTGGCGTGCCCTGACCCATTGGCTCGGCGGGATGGGGATCATCGTTCTGTCATTGGCGATCCTGCCGATGCTCGGGGTCGGCGGGATGCAACTGTTCAAAGCCGAGGTGCCGGGGCCGACCACCGACCGCCTGAAACCCCGCATTCAGGATACCGCGAAACTCCTCTGGGGGGTCTACGTGCTGTTGACAGCAGCGGAAACGCTGCTGTTGATGTACGGCGGCATGAACTTTTTTGAGGCGATCTGTCACTCCTTTGCGACCCTGGCAACCGGGGGATTTTCAACACGTAATGCTTCTGTTGCGGCGTTTGACAGTCCCTTCATCGAATGGGTGATTATCGTCTTCATGTTTCTGGCGGGGATTAACTTTTCACTGCACTATCACGCCTTGCGCGGGCGATTTCAGGAATATCGGCGCAACGAGGAATTCCTTACCTACGTCGGTATCACGCTGGTTGTAACAATTGTGCTGACTTTTTTGACTTTCGACACGGGGCATGGCGCGCTCGCCACGAGTCTGCGCGACAGCGCATTTCAAACCGTTTCGATTCTGACCACGACCGGGTTCGGCACCGCAGACTACGAGCTCTGGCCGGTGCTGGCTCAATATCTGCTGGTATTTCTGATGTTTGTCGGTGGCTGCGCCGGATCGACCGGGGGGGGGATGAAAGTTGCGCGCATTTTACTCCTGTTCAAACATGCCCAGGTGTCGGTCTTTCGGCTGATCCACCCCCGGGCGGTGCGGCTGGCAAAACTCGGGGGCACCCCGGTTGATCGCGAGGTCATGCAATCAATCCTCGGGTTCTTTGCACTTTTTATGGGGATCTTTGTTGCCGCATCGTTCATGCTTGCCGCGACGGGGCTGGATCTGGTTTCGGCCGCGGCAGCGGTCATCGCCACCCTCAGCAATATTGGCCCAGGACTCGGCAGTGTCGGGCCCACCGATAATTTTGCCCATGTTTCCGATCCGGGCAAGGGCATCCTGATTTTCTGCATGCTCGCCGGTCGCTTGGAACTCTTTACCGTTCTGGTTCTCTTCTTCCCCAGCTTCTGGCGCAAATAAACTACACATCCAGCGAACAGTCTTCGTAAAGAGCCGCAACCAGGCGCTCGACATCCCCCTGGGGGTGCCCGCCGGCCAGCAAAGCGTCCCGGTAACTATCGAGGGCACTGCGTAGCGGTAATGCTGCGTTACTGTCCTGATACAAACGCACCAGTCGCCTGAGCGCCACATCATTCAGTGGCTCCCTGAGTATAACCTCCTCGACAACCTTGATCGCTGCGCTAACGTCACGCCGCGCGGAATAAATAGCGCTGAGTTGCAAACAACAATTATTGAGCAGGGTTTGCACTTCCCGGCGTTGCGCAACCACTGGTGCAAAGTCAGGTAATACCGGGAGGAACGGTTCTTTGGCCAGCTCGATCGCTGCCAGCAGCGAACCCTCGGCGGCATTCAGGTGGCGTTGTTTAAGGTGCACCGCAGCTGTTTTGCACAACTGTGTAAATTGCGACAGATCACTCTGACAGTCGGGCAGCATCAGGATGCTGTGCTTGACCACGATCAGATCATCGACCCGCCCCTTGGGCAAGACGGCTTCAACCACTCTGCGGGTGCGCAAGATAAGCGAATCGAAACTTGATCGCGCTTTCGGTGCCGGGCTGTCCGGCCAGAGAGCCGCGGCCACGGTCTCGACCGGCAATTGCCTGAGGGACGCGCTCAGCAATAATCCGAAAAGTGCGCGTTGGGTCTTACTCAGTTGCTCACTGCGCAAAACCACCCGCTTATCGACCAACAGTTGCAAGCCGCCGAAGGTCTTGAAAATGAAGGGGGCGTTGGCGTCAAGCGGAGCGGCGGCGCGATCCCCCCCGGCAATGGTCTGCCGCAGTCGGCGTTCAACCTGGCCCCGGTTCATTGCCAGGTCGATGGCAACACAGAGCCTTTTTTCCTCAAATGGTTTGAGAATATAACCGAAAGCATCAATGCCGATGGCCTGATCAACCAATTCCTGCTCACCAAATGCGGTTAAAAATACGATCGGTGTCCACTTCTGACGCTGAATCTCACGCGCTGCTTCCAGGCCGTCAATCTTTCCGCCCAGGCGAATATCCATCAACACCAGGTCAGGCTTCTCGCGCGTGGCGACCCGAATCGCCTCTTCTCCGGAGGTCACGCAACCGGTCACCGAAAAACCATAATTTTCGAGGGTTTCACAAATATCCATCGCCACGATACGCTCATCTTCAACAACCAGAATGCGCCCCTTACTCATATCAAATCCTTTTCAGCGTCTTTGTGACTGTTGGCCTGGTCGAGAATGGCGGTCGCCCTGCTGACATGAAAGGGGAACTTGAGGATGGCGCACGACCCGTTTGTGTCGATAAATGTCATCTCGCCATTTAATTGTTCGGCCAGGCTGTGCACCAGAGTTAAACCAAGGGATCGCGTTGTTTTGTCAATCCCCCCCCGTCCATTATCTTCAACACTTAACATCACGAAACCTCTCACCTGGCGCAGAGTCACAACCACATTTCCCGATTTTCTGCCGAGGAAAGCATGTTTAAACGCATTTCCCAGCAACTCACTCAAAATCATGCCGCAAGGCATTGCCTGATCGACACTGAGGTTCACGGCATGTAATTCTTCGCGAACGGTAATCGACCGGTCGGTGGCCCCGTAAACAACGGCAAGCTGGTCGATGAACACCCTGATAAAATGATCAAAAGCAACCTCATTCAACTTCTCACCACGGTACAGCTGCTCGTGAATCAGCGCCATGGAACGGATGCGCTCGCGCACGGAGAGTAATTCGGAGTGCCCTTCTGCAACACCATTTTTACGCAGTTGCAAGCTGATCAAACTGGAGATCACCTGCAAGTTGTTCTTCACCCGATGGTGAATTTCCCTGAGCAGTAATTCTTTTTCCGCGAGCAGGGCGTCCTTCTTTTTCTCGATACGCACCCGGCGGTTAACTTCCGAAGTCAGGCGGTCGTTGGCCAATACCAGTTCAGCGGTGCGTTGCTTGACCCTTTCCTCCAGCCTGGCGTTGACTGTTGTTAATTGTCTTTCGTGCTGATTAATCCGCGCCAGCATGCGCTTGAATCCGTCCAGCAAAACACCGATTTCGTCCGCACCCCGCCCGATCTGCGGCGCTTCCTCGTCGCGCTTGTCACCAAAAACTTCGCCCATCTCACCGACCAGCTGTTGCAGCGGTTCTGAAATCAAGCGTTGTAACCGCAAGGTCAGAAAATAGGCAACGACCCCGGCGACCAGCAGCGCCCCCAGGCTGATCAGGCTGGTCAGCAGATAACGCTCCCGCAACGAACTGAGTTCCGCCTTGATAAATAGTTTACCGATCAGCTCGCCTGCGATGACAACCGGTTGATAAAAATATAAAAAGTCGTCTGAAAAATATTCGTGGGTAGCAAAGACTTCCCCTCCGGGCCAGTCAACAGATTGCCACGCTGTGTCCTGGCGTTGACCCTTGCGCAAAAATTCCGCAAATGGGCGCGCATTATCAACGAGCAACACAGCCTGAACGATTTCAGGTTCAAACTGGAAGGCACTCAACATCTGATTTGCCGCGTCGGCATCGTTAAAAGCGACCGCAGCACGACTGTTGAACGCAACGACAGCGCCGATGGCGCTCAGGTCAGCAACCGTGTCACGACGGTCCTGATGCACATTGACCAGGTCATTGATCAGGGTAACCAGGAGGATAGCGGTGCAACTGATGGTCATCATCATGATGATCAGTTTGGTTTTGATCGGCAGCTTGCTAAAGGAGAAGATCATTCTATCCCCCTCACCGGAACCTTGCCTTCAACCTCATCGGCCAACCGCAACACCTCGGAACTGATCGTTATACCGGCTTTTTTCGCTGCAACGAGGTTGATCACAAAGTGCAGGCGCCGCTCAACCGTAAAGAGCCTGATCATGCCCCCTGCCGCGGTAAAATCGGGTGCCCGGCCAACCGTGAGTATCGGCAACCGGGAGATTCGCGTCAGCAAGGGGGGGGAAGGGCTTTCGCCTTCCCCAAAAAACACAATGTGCGGCGCGGCATCACCTTCGTCAAGATTGTGCAGTAGTTGTACTTTAACCGGACGGTCAGCGACATACCGCCCGGTGAGCGTCGCGGCGGCAATGTCAGCAAAATCTTTATCAAGGGTGGCAATGACAAAAAACTCCCGCTGGTCCAGAGCAGACTTTGGCCAGTGGGAGAAAAGGGCGAAATTATACAGGTAGGCTGCCGTCACCTGATCCGTCGGAAAACGGTAGGACAAGTCACGCCCCAACGCTCCTGCGGGGAGGAACAGCAGGATAATCAGCAGTGAAAAAAGAAAAAAACGTGGTCCCATCTTGTTACACATTCCCCTCGCAACAAATTACCAGAGGCAGGTCAGCTTGAGATACCCACCCCGTTCAACCTCCGCAGGGTAAACACTGAAGAGTGTCTCTCGCGGAAACTCCTGACGCCGCGCATCAAGCAGATTCTGGCCGACCAGTTCAAGCGTCAGGTTGCGCTGTAACTTCCACGCCAAACGTAAATCCAGATCCAAATATGCCGGAATATCGTCGCGGCCCATATGGCTGGCATAACGCAGGGTTAAACCGGTCTCGGTGTGTTCCGTCGGGTCATAGTCGATGCGCAGATAGGCATGATACGAGGGAGTTTTTTCTTCTTCGTCTTGTGCAAAACTGCGCACCAGAGCACTGGCATTGGGGTCACGATGTTTGAAATCAACGTGAATATAGGTGGCGGAAAAAAAAGTTTTCAAACGAGCGGACAGTCTCCAGTTAACCGCCAGTTCGGCCCCGCAGGTTTCCCCGCTGACGTTATTTTCAATGCTTCCGACCAATGTCGGCGCAGTTCCCCCGACGACTTCAAAGCTGCGCAGGTGACTGTATTTATTGTAAAAAAGCGCGGTATCGAAACTGAAATCCTCGGTCGGGGAGCTGCGGTATCCCAGTTCGTAAGCAGTCACTTGCTCCGCGTCAAAGTCCGGGTTGCCGTAAAGAATCCCCAGGCCATTCACGGCGAGTCGGCTCTCACGTTCGAGGCGACCGGGGGTTCGGGCCACACGGGAAACAGCGCCCCATAACGAATGACGCTCGTTCGGTACCATCAGCAGACGCAGATTCGGCTGTGCCTCCCAATGGGTATAGGGATTATGTTCCAGCTTCACGCCGAGAGTCGCCAAAAACCGGCGATCCAGCAATGACAACTCATGTTGGGCAAAAACGTTATAAACGTTTTCGCGTCGGTCTACCGAACTCAAGGAATATTTTGGCGAGCCATGCGCATGGCTGCTGGTGCTCCGATATCCCCCCCCCCACAGAATGGTATTGGCTCCCAGAGAAAAGTCATGCTGAAAATCAAGATCATAAACGCCGCGGGATTCCTCCAGCAAAAAATCTTTCCGACTTTCGTAGTCGTAATAGAGTCTTAACTTGGTGGCATGTCCGGCAAGATCTTTGCGCTGCCAGTGCAGCAGCAGATTCCCCCCGGCGATCAGAGTATTATCGGTGACGATTGCCGGGGGCGTACTCTCACCAACGATCCCGGCCCGGCCTTTGAACAAATCACCTTGCAGCGTAACCGACTGATCATCAATCCGCTGATCATAGCGAAACCCGGTACGCTGCATGGACCATTCGTCATGGCTGTCACTGTCCGCCACGGTCCGATAATTATCGCGTAAAAAATGCTTGCCGAAGATCCGCCAGGCCCGATCAGCAGAGGAATTTTCCCCGATGCGCCAATTGACAAAACCACGTTCTTCGCTCCCCGCCCCCGCTGACATCAGCACCCCCGGAGTGAGTTGGGCGCTGCGGGTAACAATGTTGATCACCCCGTTTACCGCATGGGAGCCCCACAGTGCCGCCGCCGGCCCGCGAATAACTTCAATCCGGTCGACATCTTCCAGCAACGTATCCTGACTGGTCCACAACACGGCGGAATAAAGGGTATTAAAAACACTGCGTCCATCGATCAGGACCAGTAACTTGTTTGCATAAAGGCTGTTGAAGCTGCGTGAACTGATCGCCCATTTATTGCTGTCAACACGGGAAACCAGCAGCCCCGGCGCCATGCGCAGCGCCTCGGGAATACTGGTTACCCCGGAACGGCGAATATCCTCGCGAGTGATGACAAAAACGGCCGCCGAAACCTCCGCCAGCTTGCGCTCTTTTTTGGACGCTGACGTGACCTCCAGCGACATCAATTGCTGCAGAGCGAGTGCGGAAATCTCGCTTTCCGGTACCAAGCGGTCGTGTTCAGCGGCACGTGCCACGCCCCCGCCAAGTGAAACGATGCTCAGGACAACGCCAAAAAGCAGCAGAGCGAAATGGCTTTCCCTTGGTAAGACAACGGTCATAAACAATCACTTTCCAGATTCCGCAAAAAAATTCATCCTGACCGGTGATGAGGACCTCGGTGCAGTCCCTCACGCCCCCCGAAATTAATAAATCAATCGATCAATACAAACCCAAGCTGGCGACCGGTCTGCCCTTTATCCCGCCGATGGGAGAACAACGTCTCGCGGTGACAACAGGTACACTCCCTGGCGATCTCGATCTTGTGCGCCAACAGTCCCGCTGCATTGAGTTGCAGTTCGCAACAACGGCGCAGGTCGAGGTGCCATTTCCCCAACGCGACCTCAACGGAAATTTCGTCCCAGCGCCCCGCTCCATGGCGGAAAGCATCGCGCACCGGACGATCGACCTGGTAGGCATGCGCGCCGATACCGGGACCGACCGCCGCCAGTAACTGTTCCGGTCGACAGCCATATTCGGCATGCATGACCTGAACGGTTTTCTCGATCAGGCTGTACGCCGCGCCACGCCAGCCAACATGAACGACGCCCGCAACCTTGCGTTGCGAATCGACCAGCAGCACCGGGTAGCAGTCGGCGGTCAGAATACCGACCATGATTTTCGGTTGATCGGTAACCACAGCATCGCATGCGACACTCAGAAAGTATGACAGGTCGGGGTTCGGTTCATTGACCAGCAGGACATCGCTGCCATGGACCTGATTAACTGTCAGTAACTGGTGCGGGCGCAACCCGAAGGCGCGGGTCAGGGTCGAACGATTCCCCTCGACATTGACCGCCAGATCGTCGGTATTGTACCCCAGATTCAGCGAGTTGAACGGTGCCCGACTGACGCCACCATTCCTCCCGGTAAACCCGGCGCGAACGCCGCAATGTTCCGCCCAGGTCGGTTGCAGATAACCAATTTTACCCTCGTGTGCAAATTTCATTATCATTCCTTCTCGTCCGGGCATGGCGAAACGGGCTCCGCAGTACCGTATTTTTCATCGAGATAATCCACCAAGCGGGCCATATCGGTCGGCAGAGGACTTGTGAATTCGCAATATTCACCGGTTAGCGGATGACTAAAGCCGAGCAGCCGGGCGTGCAGCGCCTGACGCCCCAAAGCACGGATCAACGCACACAAATGCTCATCCTTGACGCACTTGCGCGGATCTCTGCCATAGGTCTGATCCCCTACCAGGGGATGGTTGTACTCAGCAAGATGGACCCGGATCTGATGGGTCCGCCCGGTTTCGAGGCGCAATTCCACCAGGCTCAAACGGTCATCCTCGTAGCTGCGTAAAACTTTCCAGTGAGTGACTGCCCGACGCCCCCCGCGCCCCTTGCCACTCATCTTTTTGCGTTGCGTTGGGTGGCGACCAATCGGCTGATCAATCGTGCCGCGCGGGGTCGGTAATATCCCGTGAATCAACGCCTGATAGCGGCGGTTAACACGATGTTCACTGAATTGCTGCGCCAGGGACTGATGCGCCGCATCATTTTTCGCTGCGACCAGCACCCCGGAGGTGTCCTTGTCCAACCGATGCACAATCCCTGGACGTAACTCCCCTCCGACTCCGGACAGATCGTCGCAATGATGCAACAATGCATTCACCAGCGTGCCATCGCCATGCCCGGCGGCGGGATGAACAACCAGCCCGGCCGGTTTGTCGATGACAATCAGAACCGGATCTTCGTAGAGGATGGTAAGGGGAATTGCCTGGGGAAGGGTCTGCGTCGGGACCGGCTCCGGGAGTGTCACCGACAGGGTTTCACCACCCTTCAGCTTCGTTCCCGCTTTAATGGTACTGCCGTCAATAATGACCTGGCCATCGTCGATCAGCTTTTTCAATTGCGAACGTGACAGCTCCGGCAACGTCCTGGCCAAAAACCGGTCAATCCGTTCGGGGGGCTGTCCGGGAGGAAAGACCAGTGCCCTGTGGTCAGCCATTTACCAGATGGGGCTTTCGATCTTGCCTGCCTGCTTGATCATGACATCAACAATTGCCCGATCAAAGAGCTGATCCCGCTCGGTGAGCGCGGGGTCAACCCGGCCATGAAAATGCTCCCGGCCCTCTTGCAGCTCTTCGGCGAGCGCATCGAAGATGTTGTCGTTTTTTATCCCGTCCTTGACCTTTTCCTGGTTGTAAAGCGCGATATCGGAGATAATCGCCCGCGCCAGGCGGAATGCAAGCTTAGGATTGTCAACCAGTTTGGCCATGCTACCTCCAATAGTTACCGCGCCCATCTAACCGCCACACACTGCGGCGAGCCAGGAACGGTTGCCGCACAGGGGATTTCCCAGCAACGAACTCGGGCAGAGTAACGGAAATTTGCCAGATTGTCAATTTTTACCAGGCGTTCCAAGGGTTTCCAGAAAAATTCCCAGTTGTGTGTGATCACCACGCCAATCACAGCTGTAATGGGGACCGTTCCGCTCAATTAACCAGGGGTCGACCAGGAAGGTCGGGATGCCCACTTTGCGGGCCGCCAGATCATGTTCCGTATCGTTGCCAACCATCACCACTTCAGCGGCAGACAAGCCGAGTTTCGTCAGTACCTGGCGGAAATAACCAGGGTGCGGTTTACAATAATGGCTGTTTTCCAGTGACGTAACCAATGCGTAAGGCAATGCGCCGATCCCGGCCCACTCCAGCCGGGCCGCAACCACCTCGCGCGGAAAGACCGGGTTGGTCGCGATGACCACCTGCATCCCCCGTTCAAGACAAGTGAGCAAAAGCGCCTGCGCTTGTGGCAAAGGCGTCACCAACGATTGTAATCCGGCAAGGCTTTGTGCATAAAAGTTTCTGAATCGAACCGCGCCGACCAGCGGATCGATCCCCAGTCGTCGTTCCAGCACCTCCGCAACCACCAGCGCATTCAAGCGCCCGTCGTCTGCCTCAAGAAGTGCCGAGATCAGTCTGCGCATCGTCCGCGCAAAGCGCTCGGGGGCGACCAGATCGGAAAAATGTCCAGCCAGTCGCTCAAGATAAACAGGAATAAAGCGCGACATATCGACATCCAGCAGGGTTCCGTCAAGATCAAAGAGAACGGCGCGTACCCGTGCCGGATCGAAGCGGTCGACGCACCCGTCAACCATGTATTGCCGCCTTCTCGACCGCCAGCGCCGCCTCTTTAAATGCCTCGGCCAGCGTCGGATGTGCGTGAACCGTTGCCGCAATATCGCGCACGCTGCCGGAAAAACTCATCACTGCGGTTGCCTCGGCGATCAGTTCTGAGGCCCGTGCCCCGACAATATGCACGCCAAGGATCCGGCCATCCACGGGTGCGGCGAGCACCTTGACCAGCCCCTCGGTTGCGGCCAGACAGTGGGCACGTCCGCTGGCGAGAAAGGTGAACTTGCCAACCGCATAGTCGGTCCCGGCACCTTGCAGTTGTTCCTCGGTCTTGCCGATCGTCGCGACTTCCGGCATGGTATAGACCACGCCGGGAATCAGCTCAAGATCGACCCTGGTCTGGCGTCCATGTTGCCGTTCGACAAAGGCAACCCCTTCCTCCATCGCCTTGTGCGCCAGCGGCGGACCGTCGATCAGATCACCAAGGGCATAAACTCCGGCGGCACTGGTTCGATAATCGACATCCACCTGAACCCGCCCGGCAGCGGTCAGCGCAACGCCAGCCTCTTCGAGCCCCAGCCCGGCCGTTACCGGTTTACGCCCGATCGCCACCAGCAGCTTGTCGCAAACAAGTTCATCCGCCCCTTTCGGCCCGGTGACCGTCGCTTTGATCCTTTCCCCGTCTTCTTTCCAGGCGGTGACCTTGCTCTGCAAATGAAATTTAAACCCTTGCTTGTGCAACGCGCGTTGCAGCGTAGCGGCAATTTTACGATCAATCTGCGGCAGGATATGGGGCAGCATCTCGACCACCGTAACTTTGGCTCCGAGGCGGCGCCAAACCGACCCGAGTTCCAGACCGATAAAGCCGCCGCCGATCACCACCAAATGTTCGGGAACCTGGGTAAACGCCAGCGCGGCGGTCGAATCAACAATCCGCTGTCCGTCAAAGGGCAGTTCGGACAACCCCTGCGGCTGCCCCCCGGTAGCCAGCAAAACCTTCCGCCCGACCAGCTCTGCCGGAAGGCCGTCAGCGGCATCCACCAACCGAACATGTCGCCCTCCCTCCCCCGTGTCCCCAAGGATACCACGTGCCTGAATATGTTTGATCTTATGTTTTTTAAACAGCAGAGCGATGCCGCCGGTCAGTTTGGTGACCACTTCGGCCTTGCGCTCCTGCATCCGCGCCAGATTGAGTCGCGGCGCTTCAATGTCGATCCCATGCCCGGCAAATTCATCCCGCGCCAGGGAAAAATATTCACTCGAATCAAGCAACGCTTTACTCGGAATGCACCCTTCGTTGAGACAGACCCCCCCCAGAGTTGCGCGTTGTTCAACCACCACCACCCGCTCCCCCAGTTGCGCCGCACGGATTGCCGCGACATAACCGCCAGGGCCACCGCCGATCACCACCAGATCAAAAATATCCTCCGCCATTTCTTGCTCCGTAATTATTTTTTGTAAGGGCATGGATGTTCCCCCCTTCACAGTTCGAGAATCAACTCTTCCGGAGCCTCAACCAGATCCTTGATGCGTTTGAGACAACCGACCGCCTGACGACCATCGACAAGACGATGATCATAACTCAACGCCAGATACATCATCGGACAAATAACAATTTCGCCATCGCGGGCCACCGGGCGCTCCTGAATCGCGTGCATGCCGAGCACCCCGCTTTGCGGAACATTGAGGATCGGCGTGCTCAATAAAGAGCCGTAAACCCCGCCGTTGCTGATGGTGAAAGTGCCGCCCTCCAGCTCCGCCAGGGCAATCTTGTTAGTGCTGACTTTTTCCCCGAACTCCGCAATCTGACGTTCGATCGCCGCGAAACTCAGCTGGTCAGCGTCGCGCAATACCGGCACCACCAACCCCTTCTTGCCGCCGACCGCAATGCCAATGTGCTGCGCGTGATGATAAACAATATCGTCGCCGTCGATCTGTGCGTTGACCTCAGGGAATTCCTTGAGTGCAGCCACCGTCGCCTTGACAAAGAACGACATGAACCCCAGCTTGACCTGGTGCCGGGCCATGAAATGTTCCTGATGTTCACGGCGCAGCCTGATGATATGACTCATATCCGCTTCGTTGAAGGTGGTCAGCATCGCCGTCTGCTGCCGCGCCTGAAGCAACCGCTCGGCAATTTTTTTGCGCAGCGGGGACATCGGTTTGCGGGTGGTCCGCTCTGCTGCATCGTGCCACTCAGTCGGTGGGGATTCCCTTGCGGGAGTTACCGTAGTCGTCTCCTGGTCCGCCACGGTGGCGCTCGCCGTCAACACATCAGCGACGATCACCCGACCATCGCGACCGCTCCCGTGCAGTGTTGCCGGATCGATGCCACGTTCTTCCGCCAGTTGTCGCGCACCGGGATTGATCGGCGCCGCGCCAGAACTTTTCGCGGTTCTGGTCACAGTCGGCGCGGTGTCCTGGACAGCCGCGCTTGCATCGATCGTGGCAATGGTCGCACCGATCGGCAGCGTTTCACCTTCTGCCGCCTGCAGCGCAATCGTCCCCGCCGCATCGGCACGGATTTCAACGGTGACTTTGTCGGTTTCAAATTCGCAGATCAATTCGTCTTTTTGCACCGTATCACCCGTTTTTTTATGCCACTTGGCAATCAGCCCCTCGAGGATCGACTCGCCGACTGCCGGTATTTTGACATCCATAAAAGACTCCATATTGATTAGTAGGGCTTGTAAAAATGGGTTAAAGTTGGTTAAAGGGTAACTATCCACCTACCCGTCCAAGGGTCGTCATCCCCGAAGGATCCTGTCGGGGATCCAGACTTTCAACCCTGAAAAATCTGGATTCCGGCTAAAATCATGCCGGAATGACGCTGTAGGAGCCACCTTCAGGCGCGATGATTCGCGGCTAAAGCCGCTCCCACAGAAGATCTGAACAGTTACGTTAAAGGGTCAACGCCGCGTCGATGATGTGTTGCTGTTCCTCCAGGTGCAGACGATGCAAACCGACCGCCGGAACCGCCGCAGCCTCACGTCCAAAATAGCCGACCTCACCGGCTGCCAGCGCTGCCAGCTGCGGACGCAAGTGACGCCATGCCCCCATATTTTCAGGCTCTTCCTGCACCCAGAACAGTGGTCGATCTAAAGCGCGATACGGTTCCAGCGCAGCGCTGAGCAGCTCGGTATGCAGCGGATAGAGTTGCTCAACACGGATCAGGGCGACATCGTCACGCTGTTCCTCATTGAGCCGGGCCAGCAGTTCGTAGTAAATTTTCCCACAGCACACCAGCACCCGCCGCGTTGCCTGCGGGTCGCTGGTTGCAGGAAGCACTGGCTGAAACGTGCCACTACTCAGTTCTCGCACACTTGAACGACAAAGCGGATTGCGCAGCAGACTTTTCGGGGTAAAGACGACCAGCGGACGCCGGTAGGGCAGCTTGACCTGTCGCCGCAGCAGATGAAAAAACTGGGCCGGGGAACTCGGGTAAGTGACCAGCAGATTCTCTTCGGCACACAGTTGCAGATAGCGTTCGATTCGGGCGCTGGAATGCTCCGCCCCCTGCCCCTCATAGCCATGCGGCAGGAACAGGGTAATCCCGCTGGCGCGATCCCACTTGGAAATCCCGCCGGCAATAAACTGGTCGATGATCACCTGGGCACCGTTGGCAAAATCGCCGAACTGCGCCTCCCAGATCGTCAGCCCTTCGGGGGTCTCCAGCGAATATCCGTATTCAAAACCAAGGACTGCCGCCTCGGAGAGCATACTGTTGTAAAACTGTGCCGCTGCCTGTCCTCTTCCCAGTGCCGCATAAGGCGTGAACAGCGCGCCATTGCGCTGATCGACCAGCATGGCGTGACGGTGATTAAACGTCCCGCGCCGTGAATCCTGCCCTGAAACCCGCACTGGCACTCCCTCCGCCAGCAGGCTGGCAAAAGCCAGGGCCTCGGCGTTTCCCCAGTCGATTGCCGCGCCTGACTCCAGTGCCGCCAGGCGTCCGTGCAACAACTTTTCCACTTTCGGATGCAGCGCGAACCCGGACGGAACGTGCGCCAGTTTCTTCCCCAGCTGCTGAAGGGTTTTCGCCGCAACTGCGGTGACCGGTTGCTGCGGCGAATAATCCCGCTGCACCCTCGCCCACTTCTCTTGATAACCCACTTCGGCCGGTTGCGGCGCAGCTTCCAGCGCCGTCTCCAGCCTGGCGGTGACCTCCTGCGCCAACGCGTCGATCGCCGCAGGGGGAACCCCCTCCGCCACCAGCTGCTCGGCGTAAACCTTATCGATCGGCGGGCGATCCTTGATCCTGGCATACATCAGCGGTTGAGTAAAAGATGGCTCATCCCCTTCATTATGCCCATGCCGACGGTAGCAGCAGATCTCAACCACAGCGTCTTTGGCAAAACGCTGTCGATAATCAAAGGCCAGTTCGGCGACGAAAACCGCCGCCTCGGGATCTTCGCCGTGGATATGAAAGATCGGTGCCTGGAGCATCTTGGCAACATCGGTGGCATAGGGGGTCGAGCGGGCATCTTTCGCCGTGGCGGTAAAGCCGATTTGATTATTAACAATAACATGCAGCGTACCGCCGACCTGATAACCATCAATCTGCGACAGGTTGAGGGTCTCGGCAACCAGCCCCTGCCCGGCAAAAGCCGCATCTCCGTGAATCAATACCGGGAGCACCTTTTGTTTCCCCCCCGGACCATGCAGATTGTGACGCGCGCGAGATTTGCCGATCACCACCGGATCGACCGCTTCAAGATGGCTCGGATTGGGAGCGACAGTCAGATGAATCGTCGCCCCGGAGGGGAGCTTGCGGTCGGTTGAAAACCCTTTGTGGTATTTGACGTCACCGTCACCGATAAAACCGAGTTCGAGGTTGTCGGCGAATTCGGCAAAAATATTCTCCAGCGGTTTGCGTAAAATGTTGGCCAGCACATTCAGCCGCCCGCGGTGCGACATCCCCATCACCAGGTCGCGAACGCCACTGCGGGCAGCGTGTTCGACCAGGGCATCAAGGAGCGGAATCAACGTCTCGCCACCTTCGAGGGAAAAGCGCTTCTGGCCGACAAATTTGCGCTGCAGAAATCGCTCAAAAAGGGCCGCTTCCTGAATCTTTCCGAGCACCGCGAGCTTTGTCTCGCGACTTAGCTGCGGCCGATTGCGACACGGTTCCATCCGCTCCTTCAACCAGTCGCGCTCGACCGGATTCTGGATATGCATGAACTCCACTCCGACGCTGCGGCAATAGGTGTCGCCAAGGATGGCAAGGATTTCACGCAGGGTGGCGCTTTCTTTTTCGAAACGCACCGAATGAAAGACTCGATCGAGATCGTTTTCATCAAGGCCGAAGGACTCCAGGGCGAGCCGGGGATGCGTCGCGGGGGCAGGGTCGAGCGGATTGATGGCGGCCTGCAAATGACCCAGATCACGATACCGATAGAGCAGCGACTGAACCGCTGATTCCTTCAGCGCCGGTTCTGCAGCAAGCGGCGTTTTTGTCTCCAGCGCCAGATCGAACCCGCTGAAAAAAAGCTGCCGATCGGCAGCCACCGAATCAGGATCAGCCTGCCAGCGACGATATTCCTTCTCCAGATATTCAGGACTGAGGTGCATCCAAAAATTCATGACTCCCCCTGCAAAACAATGCGGTTTCTTTATCGAAGTAGAAGTATATCAGGGCAAAGAAGCGATGCAAAGCGACAAAGGTCGAGCCTTATTTCGTTTGTTACCGGCAAAAGTCGACAGATGAAATTGTCGTTCGCCACCGCGACAGTTCCTGCTATCCTTCCCCCTGTCTCAAAAAGAGAGAGGGCCAATGCTGAAAAAATCGTTACAACTCTGCGCAGAGATCGAAAGCATGATCGGTCAGCTTTATCGCAACTTTGAGCAATCGTCCGCATCGACGCCAAAGATGAAAGCCCTCTGGGCACAGATGGCGCTTGATGAAACCGGCCATGAGCGCCACATTTGCTTTGTGCTGCGGTTGCCAACCAACGAAATTTGCCTTGATAAGGAGGGGGAAGAAGATCGGCGGGTTGCGGCGCTGCATGGTCAAGTCCGCGCGGCCCTGACCCGAGTTGAGCAAGAAATGTTGACCGCCAATAAAATGCTCGACCTGGCCGAGCAGCTGGAATCACACTTTATGGCCGTTCATGCGGCCAACGCTGTCGCCAGTCAGCACAAATCATTAACGAACATGCTTACCGCACTGGGCAAACATGACCAGGAACATGTCGCGCAGCTGACCGAATTTATTAAAGATTTCCGCAGCACTCAGCCTTCCTGAAAAAACTCCGGTGCGTACCAGGCGAACGTCATAAATACATTCGACAACGTCAGTAACGCAACGGTCTGCAACACCACGGGAATTTTGAGGCCGACGAATGGCATCGCATGCCTATCCTTGCCGAGACACAACGCTTGACATGGATCAATGTGCCACGTTGAGCGTGGCAACCCCAGCCACGATAAGTGCCACACCTATATATCTGGTCATTGAGGCTGGATCGCCATAACAGAGAACCCCGACAAAAAAAGTTCCAGCAGCGCCGATGCCTGTCCAGACGGCATAGGCCGTACCGATGGGAATTTGTCGCTGAGCCAGCCAAAGAAGAAATCCACTGACTGCCATGAACACAACCGCGACCCCAATCCCCGACCACCGGGTTTCGGGTGTTTGTGCCATCTTCAGGCCGACCGGCCAACCGATCTCGGAGAGGCCAGCAAAAATCAGGTAAACCCATGCCATAGTGATCTCCGTAACTGGGCACTAACCGCCGGGACGCCGCCTGATGGCACGATCCTCTCAAGCATCCGGTTGTGCAATTTTTTTTGCAGATCCAGTAATTATATGGGATTTTATCGTGGAAACTGGTGTGATCCGGGCAAGAATAGCGGGAATAACAGCTAACGACAATGAAATTTTTATCGTTGCGCTCTTAGACATTAGTGGTGGCCGGTTGGTTTTGATGGTCAGGGTCTCATTCCCGGTGGTGTTCAGTTCCATAATATGCCGTGACCGGGGTTCTCTCCACATATTTTCCTTGGTAATACGGTAATGCGGTAATGTGGGTTGTAATCCTTCGCCTATTCTGTATAATTAAACACTATTTTGCGGAGTATAAATGAGAGTCATTAACCGATTAGTTATTTTTTGTTCGAAAGGAGCGGAGAGATGCAATTGAAAAAATCAGTGATTCGTTTATTGGTATTGGCCGCTTGTGTAGCGTTGGCCTCGGGGTGCGCCATGCAGGCGACAAACGGTGGCGAAGAGACGGCTGCAAAGGCCGACAGCACGCAAGCAGCGACGTCTGAAAGTGCCGCCAGCACCGGTTCCTCAGCCGCGAGTAGCGGGGCGCAAGGTGGCGTTGCCGGATCCACCGGCTTTACGGAGCAGGCGGTGGGTGATTCCAGTACTGCGCGCGGGTCAATGACTGAAAGCAGTGCGATGACTGACAGTGGAGCAAGTGCCTCGGCTGGTGCTGAGGGCGCCCAGATCAGCAGTCTGAAGCGGATTCACTTTGATTTTGACCGTTACGAACTGTCGGAAGAAGCCCGGATGACCCTGGCCGGTAACGCGGCGTATCTGAAGGCCAACCCGAATGCACGAATTCGCATCGAAGGTCACTGTGATGAGCGCGGTTCCGATGAGTACAATCTGGCTCTCGGCGAGCGGCGCGCAATCGCTGCCAAACGCTATCTGCAATCTCTTGGGGTTGACACCTCGCGCCTGACGATGATTTCCTACGGCGAGGAACGACCGCTTGATCCGAACAGCAATGAGGCGGCCTGGGCCAAGAACCGGCGGGCGGAATTCATCAGTCGCTAACAATGAGACCCCCCCTGAGGCCGCTTACGCGGCCTCAGTTATTTGGAGCTCAAGATCATGAAACAGGGTATCTGGGTCGCTGCACTTGTTGTTCTGCTGACCTTGAGCGGCTGTCTCGCTACGAGCCAGCAGCTGACGATGGAACGCAACCTGAGTGAAATGAAACGTCGCCTTGCCGAAACGGAACGGGGGCTGGCTGCGTTGCGCCTGGAGCGCAGCACCGAGACTCAGGAACGCCTCAATGAGCTGCACCGGCGTGCCGCTGATCAGCAGGTGCATCTCGATGCCTTCCGCGTCGAGTTTCAGTCATTCTACGGGCGGCTGGAAGATTTTTCACGAACCAACAACCAGCTGGCCGCCGGCCTGGGCTTAACTCAGGACGAGTTGAGCATCAAACTGGCCGCGCTCGAAAATCGGCTGGCGGCACTTGAAAGTGCCAAAGCCGACCAGCCTCCCGTGAGTACGGCGACTCCCTTACCCCCCGAAAAGGTTACGATCACTACCGACACCGCTCCCGAAGCCTTCTACCAGGCGGCGCTCAAATTACTGCGTGAGCAGGGAGAATATGCCGCCGCGCGTGAACGGCTGGGTGTTTTTATCGAGCACTTTACCAATCACCCGCTGTGCGGCAATGCCAGCTACTGGATCGGTGAAGCCTATTTCGCCGAGAAGAAGTTCGACCAGGCAATTCTTCAATTTCAACACGTGATCGACAATTACCCCGGTCACGCGAAATTGCCCGCGGCGCTGTTGATGCAGGGAACCGCATTCCATCTGTTGGGTGATACCGCAAGCGGCAAAGTGATTTTGCGGCAACTGCTGAGCAAGTATCCTGAAGTGGCAGAAGCGCGCAAGGCTGAGGCTCGCCTCGAAGAGTGGGAAACAAAGAAATAAGGGCAGCGCAATTTTCGAGAAAGCAGGGGGACGGCAAACGATTGCCGCCCCCTTTTTCATGGGTCGGCTTTCAACCGGCGGAAGGCGGCAAGGACATCGTTCTGGCTGAGGATGCCGAGAAGACGGTCCGGCTCATCTTTGCTGACAACCGGAAAATAGCTGATATTACGGTTCAGTTGCAGCACCTTCAACGCTTCGCGCAACGATTGTTCGGGGTTGATCGCATGAGGGTTGGCGGCGGTAAGATCCCCTGCAACGACCAACGGCGCAAGGGTCGGTTCAAAGAGCAGGTCGCGAATTTCAGTGTAGTTGATCATACCGAGAAAACGCTGTTCGGCATCAACCACCGGAAAACGGTCATAGCGGCTGTGGGAAATAAATTTGAGCAGATCGTAGTAGGGTGTGTCATTGCGCACAGTTTCAATATTCTGACGCATGATGTGGCGGACGTGGATGTCGCCTGGATCGCTGAAATTATGTCCTGGTAGCCCAAGCGCCGCACGGAAGTGCTGGGCGACATTATGCAACCCCTCCATGGTCCTGAGGGGGGCGCGCTTCTGCAGCAGGGAGAGGAGCGGAACCTCCCCGGCTTGAACCAGGCCGTGGCGAATCGCCAGCGGTCCGATCAATTCAAAGATCACTACCGCGCCAAGGACGATAGTTTCAATCAGGTGGCCGCCGGTCGGCCATTGATACGCGATCTGGCCGGCAAGACCGATCGCGACTCCGCCCTGAGCAAGCATCGTTATCCCCGCATAGGCCCGCTCACGTTTGCCGAAACCGCCGAGTTGTGCACCGCAACGACTGCCAAGCCACTTGCCAAGGGTTCGGGCGAGGACATAAGCCACACCGATCAATCCGATCTGGCTGAGTGTTTCTATATGCAGCGTCGCTCCGGCAAAGACAAAAAATACAACATAGAGCGGATAATCGATGTGACGCAAGCTCTCCTGTAGCCGGTGCCAGCGCGGTGAGCTGTTGGCGAGAACCATGCCGAGCATGAGATTAGCCAGCAGGAAATCAACCTGTAGATAACGGCAGAGCGCCGTGCAACTGATGACACCGCCGAGCAGGAGTGTTTTGTGTTCGCTCGGTAGTTCCAGTCGCTGCGCCCAGGCGGCGAGGAAAAAGCCAAAAACGGAGCCGATGAGCAGTGGCCCGCAGGTTTTCAGCAACAATACAGCGACACCCTCTTCGGGGCGAAGCAGGGAGTATGTCACGATCACAAAGCTGAGCACCGCAACCAGATTGTTGAGACCGATCAGCGTTAGAATGGTGCTGGTCACGGGGCCCTCCGCTTCGTATTCGCGGACAACCATCATCGTGACCGCAGGAGCGGTCGCCGAGGCGATGATGCCAAGAAAAATGGCAGAAAAAAGTGACGTCTCCCACAGGGACAGACCGGAAATTATATGATGCAGGTAAAACTGATTGAGCAGACCAGTCGCCAGCGCGACCGAAAAGAAGGTAACGAGAATCTCGGTGGCGGAAAAAATCAACAAGCGACGTCCCCAGCGGCGCAGATTTTCAAGTTCGAACGACCCGCCAATATTCATCAGAATCAAGGCCAGCGCAACATCGGCGATGATCCGCATCTCTTCCAGCGCGGCCCCGGTCAAGAGCGACGGAAGCCCAAGAAGCCCGGACATCGACGGGCCGATCAGCAGGCCAACCAGTAGATACCCGGTTACGCGCGGCACATAACACATTGAAGCAAGTCGACCGCCGATCAACGCGCCGAGAAAAACCGTCGCCAGCCCGGTGAGCAGTTGCAACATCATCTTCGATCTACCTCGTAACCACGGAATTTCACATCGTCCGCCGGGTCAGGTATGAGAGCAAACCATTTTGCGTCGCACCAAGTTTAGCTGATAAAATCATTCCTCACCACTATTAATTATCATTCCCCCCTGGCAAAAACGGCTGATTAATTGGCACCGCCGGGGCGCAGATATGCTTTGATCGACAGTGATTACGATTGAGTTTGCACACCCGGCTATTCTATACTGTGTCTTTTAACTGTAGCGAGAGCGAAATGAAACCACTGTTGATTACCATGGGCGATCCGACCGGGATCGGTCCCGAAATTATTATTCAGGCTCTCCTTGCGGGAGCGTTGAGCTCGACACGACCAGTGATTGTGGCGGGGGATGTCGCCGTGCTCGCCCAGGCTGCCAGGGTGTTTCATGTCGCGGCCCGGACTGAAGCCGTCCCAGGGGCACCGCTGCTTACCCATCGTTTACACCTGGCCGGTCGGGAACTGGCGGTAAAAAATCTGTCGCAATTAGCGGTGGAAACCCTGCTCCCCGGTCAACCGGACCTCGCCTGTGGCCGGGCGATGCTCGACTATATCGAGTGGGGTTGTCAGGCCTGCCGCAGCGGTCAGGCCGCCGGGCTGGTGACCGCGCCGATCAACAAGGCGGCGATCCGCAGCGCCGGGTGCAATTTCCCTGGCCATACCGAGCTGCTGGCGGAACGTTGCCAGGTGGAGAAGGTGGTCATGATGTTGGCCGGAGCGCGATTACGCGTCTGCCTGGTGACCACTCATCTGCCCCTTTCCGCCGTTCCCGCAACCTTGAGTCGCGCGGAGATCGAGGCAACCATCCGCATCACCGATCAGGCGTTGCGCGACTACTGCGGGGTGCGCACCCCGCAGCTGGCAGTCCTGGCGCTCAACCCCCATGCCGGGGAGAGTGGGCTGTTTGGCGACGAGGAAGAACGTCTGATCGTTCCGGCGATTGCCGCCGCCCGCGCCGCCGGAATCAACGCCAGCGGGCCACACAGCGCCGATACTCTCTTCCATTTTGCAGCACGTGGTGCTTACGACGCGGTCATCTGTATGTATCACGATCAGGGGTTAATCCCCCTTAAACTGCTGCATTTTGAGGATGGCGTGAACGTCACTTTAGGATTACCGATCATCCGCACCTCGGTCGATCACGGAACCGCCTACGATCTGGTCGGCACCGGCACGGCAAGCTTCGCGAGCCTGGTGGCAGCGGTGCGGATGGCGGAAGAAATGACACAAAAAAGCTCTCATCTTTGAGCTGAAAGTTAACCTCATGGCCACCAAAATCATCATCAAAAATGCCTGTGAACATAACCTCAAGGGGATTGATGTCGAAATTCCACGCGACCAGCTGGTGGTCATCACCGGCGTTTCCGGCTCAGGCAAAAGCTCGCTGGCCTTCGATACTATCTACGCCGAAGGGCAGCGGCGCTATATTGAAAGTCTTTCCGCCTACGCCCGCCAGTTTCTGGAGCAGATGGAAAAACCGGATGTCGAGAGCATCGAGGGCCTTTCCCCGGCGATTTCGATTGAGCAGAAAACCTCCTCAAAGAACCCCCGTTCCACAGTCGGTACGGTCACCGAAATCTATGACTATCTGCGCCTGCTCTTCGCTCGCGTTGGCCGGGTCCACTGCCCCGGCTGCGGTCGTGAAATTGCTTCGCAAACGATCGAGCAGATGGTCGACCAGGTACTGACATTGCCAGCACAGACAAGACTGCTGATCCTTGCGCCGATTGTGCGTGGCCGCAAGGGTGAGCATCGTAAAGAGCTCAAACACCTGCAAAAGAACGGTTTTGTCCGGGTCCGGATCGATGGCACAATGTACGAGTTGAGTGATTTGCCGGAGCTTGAAAAGAACAAAAAACACGAGATAGAGGTCGTCGTCGACCGGCTGGTGATGAAAGCGGAGATCGCCGGACGCCTTGCCGATTCCCTCGAAACCGCCCTGCGCCTCGCCGATGGCGTGGTGCGGGTGGAAGTGATCGACGGCGAAAGCATGCTTTTTTCCGAGCATCACGCGTGCGTCGCCTGTGGAATCTCCTTTGCTGAAGTCACTCCGCGCATGTTTTCTTTCAATAGTCCCTACGGAGCATGTCCGGACTGTTCCGGGATCGGCACCCGCCAATACTTCGACCCCGACCAGGTGGTGCCAAATCGGGAATTATCGCTGCGCGAAGGGGCGATTGTGCCGTGGGAGAGCCGCAGCGGCGTTTACTATCAGCAGATTCTTGAGGCCCTGGCAGAGCATTATCACTTCAAAATCACCACCCCGTTCGGCCAATTACCGGAGCAGGTGCGCACAGTGTTATTACACGGTTCAACCCCCGAAAAGGTCAAATTCTACTTCGATCAAGGGGAGCGGCGTCACTTTTACCACAAAGTGTTCGAGGGGGTGATCCCGAATCTCGAACGGCGCTACCGCGAAACCGATTCGGACGTGGTGCGAGAAAACCTCGAACGGTTTATGAACATTATGCCCTGCCCGACCTGTAACGGGGCGCGGTTGCGTTCCGAATCGCTGTACGTAAAGATCGGCGGGCAGACAATCTGTGACCTCACTGCCCTGTCAATTGTCGAAGCGGAAAACTTTTTTCGCGACCTTGAACTGCCCCCGAAGGAAGCTGAAATTGCCCGCCGGGTACTCAAGGAGATCCTGCAGCGACTCTCCTTTCTGACCCATGTCGGCCTGGACTATCTGACCCTCAACCGCACCAGCGGGACGTTGTCGGGGGGGGAAGGACAACGTATCCGGCTGGCGACCCAGGTCGGCTCATCGCTGGTCGGAGTCCTGTATATTCTCGATGAACCGTCGATCGGTCTCCACCAGCGCGACAATCGCCGCCTGCTCGACACGCTCAAGCGGTTGCGCGATCTGGGCAACACCGTGCTGGTGGTCGAGCACGACGAAGAAACGATTCTCGAAGCCGATTACGTCATCGATATGGGTCCGGGCGCGGGGGTCAACGGGGGGGAGGTTGTTGCCGCCGGTACGCCGCAGGAAATCCTTGCCAACCCGGCATCGTTGACCGGACGCTACCTTTCCGGCGAGCTGGAGATTGCCACCCCGGCACAACGGCGACGCAGCGATCAGTTCCTGCGTATTCGCGGAGCCAGTGACAACAACCTGCAAAATATCGATGTTGATATTCCGCTCGGAGTTTTCACCTGTGTCACCGGCGTCTCCGGGTCGGGGAAATCAACTCTGGTTATCGACACCCTCTACAAAACGCTGTCGCAACGCCTTAACCGTTCAAAAGAAAAAGCCGGGAAGGTGCGTGAGATCCTCGGACTGGAACTGCTCGATAAAGTGATCGATATCGATCAATCGCCGATCGGACGCACCCCGCGTTCCAACCCGGCGACCTATACCGGCATCTTTACCGATATTCGCGATCTCTTTGCGCAACTCCCCGACGCCAAAATCCGTGGCTACAAGCCGGGGCGTTTTTCTTTCAATGTCAAAGGGGGACGCTGCGAGGCCTGTCAGGGAGACGGCATCCTCCGCATCGAAATGCATTTTCTGCCCGATGTCTTTGTGACCTGTGAAGTGTGCAAGGGAGCACGCTACAACCGTGAGACGCTGGAGGTGCACTACAAGGGGAAGTCGATTGCCGATGTACTCGATATGACCGCCAATCAAGGCGCGCGTTTTTTCGAAAATGTCCCCCGGATCAAGAATAAACTCGAAACGTTGCGCGAGGTCGGACTTGGCTATATCAAGCTCGGCCAGAGCGCCACCACCCTCTCCGGCGGCGAGGCGCAACGGGTTAAACTGTCGCGGGAACTCGGCAAACGCGCCACCGGGCGCACCATCTATATCCTTGATGAACCGACCACCGGGCTGCATTTTGCCGACATCCAGAAGTTGCTCGATGTCCTCCACCGGCTGGTCGACACCGGCAACACGGTGGTCGTTATCGAACACAATCTTGATGTCATCAAAACCGCCGATCACCTGATCGACCTCGGTCCTGAAGGGGGGAGTCGCGGCGGGCTGATCGTGGCCGCCGGGACGCCGGAAGAGGTCGCGAAAGTGTCCTGTTCACACACCGGCAACTACCTGCGCTCCTATCTCGATATCTGAAAATTGTCCGTGTAAAAATTTCCGGCGGAGAGGAATGAACTACCCCGCAGCAAGCTGCCGGGGATCAACAGCCTACAACCCTTACTAACGCGCGCAGCAAGCTGCGGGGAATTAGACCCAACTTTTGATTAAATATGGGCTACGAAGAGCGTCAGGCCGGAGCCCAGGCTCCGGCGCTCTATGCCATCTCATTGCTGGTGGTCTTCCTTTGTCTGGCGGCCCTTTATGAGAGTTGGGCGGTCCCCGTCTCGGTCATGCTCGTCGTGCCGCTGGGGATTGTCGGGGCGGTGCTGGCCGCGACCTCACGCGGTTTCGCCAACGACGTGTACTTCCAGATTGCCATCCTCACCACCGTCGGGCTCGCGTCGAAAAATGCCATCCTGATCGTCGAGTTCGCCAAGGAGCAGATGGAGCACGGCAAGGGGTTGATCGAGGCCACCCTGGAGGGAGCCCGGCTGCGGCTGCGTCCGATCCTGATGACCTCGCTCGCCTTTTTCTTCGGGGTCCTGCCCCTTGCGCTCAATAGCGGAGCCGGGTCAGGAGCGCAGAACGCCATGGGGACCGCGGTGAACGGCGGGATGCTCACCGCCACCGTTCTGGCAATTTTTCTGGTCCCGGTCTTTTTTGTGGTGATCCGCAGGATATTTCCTGCTAAACAGTTAGTTGACAGCAAAACGCTCCCGACCAACAGCCAACCCGTGGAGGTTGATTGATATGAAAAAACGACTTTTGACAATAACTGCTGCGGCGTTCCTCGGTCTGAACGGCTGCACAACCATGGCCCCTGAGTACGCCCGCCCCGAAGCGCCTGTCCCGGCGCAATGGCCAACTATCCCGGCCGACCAGGGCGACACTGCTGAAGGGTCTGCCCAGCTTGTGGCTGATCTTCACTGGCAGGATTTTTTTGCCGACCCAAAACTGCGCCAGTTGATTGCGCTGGGACTGGAAAACAACCGGGACCTGCGCGTCGCAGCACTCAATATTGAGCGCTCACGGGCGCAATACCAGATCCGCAGAGCCGAGCTCTTTCCCCAGCTCGCCGGGGTTGCCGCAGGCAGCGGACAGGGGATACCGGCCGATCTTTCGAGCACGGGAAATGCCACCACAATTCACCAGTACAGCGTTGGTCTCGGGGTCAGCGCCTATGAGCTGGACATGTTCGGGCGGATACGCAATCTCAAAGATCAGGCGCTGGCACAGTACTTCGCCACCGAACAAGTGCGCCGCAGCGTACAGATCAGCCTGATCGCCGAACTGGCAAATAACTACCTGGCCTTGGCTGCCGACCGTGAACGGTTGGCCCTTGCGCAAAAAACCCTGACTAATCAGCAGGAAGGTTACCGTTTGATCAACAGTCGCGTCGAGGCCGGCGTTTCTTCGGTCATTGATCTTAACCGTGCCCGTACCAGCGTTGCGGCCGCGCGGGTCGATATCGCCCGTTATACCAATCTCGTGGCACGGGACGAGAATACCCTGGCGGCGATTCTTGGCACACATGTCCCTGTTGATCTTCTCCCTGCCGCGCTGACCGATGGTTCCTGCGCTTTGAATGAACTCTCCCCGCGCCTGACGTCAGCTGTTCTGCTGCGCCGTCCCGACATCCTCCGGGCCGAAAATCTACTCAAAGCGGCCAATGCCAACATCGGTGCCGCGCGCGCAGCTTTCTTTCCACGCATCACGCTGGTTGGTTCGTTCGGTACCGGCAGCAACGAATTGGAGGGGCTCTTTCAGGCGGGTTCACGCGCCTGGAGTTTTGCCCCGCAAATTACCCTGCCGATTTTCACTGGCGGCAGCAATCAGGCTAATCTTGAGGTCGCAAAGGTCGATCGTGAAATCGCCGTGGCCCGCTACGAACAAGCCATCCAGGAAGCTTTTCGCGAAGTTGCCGACGCTCTCGCCCAGAAGGGGACTATCGACGAGCAACTCGCGGCCCAACAAGCGCTCACCGATGCCACCGCAGAAAGTTTCCGGCTCTCGCAGGCCCGCTACGACAACGGCGCCGACAGCTACCTGGCGGTACTTGATTCCCAGCGTACCCTCTATGCTGCTCAACAGGGGATAATTACGACCCACCAGACCCGCCTCAACAATCTGACAACACTCTACAAAGTCCTTGGCGGAGGGTGGAAGGAACAACCTCAGCCGTAATGTGCTGCGACTTGCGCCTGCGTCAATGCGATCCTTGACGGGACCATCGAACAGGCCGAGTTTGAACAATCGCGCTGGTTTCGATTGAAGATGCCCAAGGAACTGCAGGATGTCGACAGCAAGGGACTCAACCCGCGTAATGCCTGGGCCAACAAGGATGCGTTCGATGCGACGGCAAGAAAATTGGCCGGAATGTTCATCGACAACTTGAAGAAGTCCATCAAGGACGACAATACCTCCGACTTCACTCAGGCCGGGCCGCAAATTTAAACCGCAGCAGTTGCGCTCGCGAAAAAGGGGCGGCCAGCAGGTCGCCCCTTTTTCGCGAGCTTTCACCTTGCATTTTTGCTGCGTATCGACTACACATAAGCGCCTTGATTCAGTCCTGTGGAGGCGACATGGCGATTACCGAAGACGCCCTGTTTCGTAAACTCAAAAAACTCACCGGTCAGGCGATCGGAGATTTCGAACTGATCGCAGCGGGTGATCGCATTGCGGTCGCGGTGTCGGGGGGGAAGGATTCGTACACCTTGCTCCATCTGCTCGACGCACTCCGCCGCCGTGCTCCGATCAAGTTTGAGCTGATTGCGGTCAATGTCGACGTTGGCTATCCGGGCTATCGCAAGGAACGCCTGGAAGAACATCTGCAACAGTTCGCTTTCGCCTATCGGCTGGAAGAGACCAACGGTTACGAAATAATTGAGGCCAGGCGTCGCCCCGGCACCTCCTACTGTTCCTTCTGCGCCCGCCTGCGCCGCGGAGTTCTTTACACTCTGGCGACAAAACTTGGCTGCAACAAGATCGCTCTCGGTCACCATCTGGATGATTTTATCGAGACCCTGCTGCTCAATCAATTTTACGTCGGTGCATTAAAAGCGATGAGCCCCAAGCTGGTTGCGGACAACGGCATCCACACGGTCATTCGCCCTCTGGTCTATGTCGAAGAACAGGATATTATCACCTTTGCGCAACGCAATGCGCTGCCGATTATCTGCTGCGCCTGTCCGGTCTGTGGTCAGATCGACCAGCAACGCCAGCGCATGAAGCGGCTGGTCAAGGAACTCACTACCGATATTCCTCACCTGCGCCGCAGTGTTTTGCATGCCCTGGGAAACGTTCAGCCGCGTCATCTGCTCGACAATACGTTAAATTTCTTTTAATGTCTTGGCAACCCGATCGGTCTGGGCTAGAATTCAACCAGCGTAAAGAGCACATCAATATGGAAATACATCCATGGGAATCCTGAACAGCACATCGCGGCGCGAGCGCAAGTTCGTCGGCCTTGCCACCCGCTCCGAAGCGTTGGGCATCTTTCTCGGCGCCTTGATTGAGGAGTGGGGACACCAGATCAGCGACACCCCCGCCCCCTCTGCGCTGTTACTGGCGGAGGAGGGTTGTATCGCCGGGAAGGGATGGGCTGACGTTTTGCGTATCGGTTCGACAGACAACGAGGAGCGAAATACGCTCGTTTTCCCACTTTCACTCGAACGTCTGTGGCGCACTCTCGAAGCTTATTTTTTCAAGCCATCGCGGTGTCATCTGCGCATTAATCTGGAGCTGAATGTCAAACTCAAAGTTCGCAACCGGGCAGTCACCGCGACCCTGATTAATCTGTCTGACCTCGGTTGCCGAATCCATCTGCCCTTTGAACTGATCAAAAAGGAAGAAATGCTGCTGCAGCTTCGTTTGCGCAATAAAACGGTCCTGTTGCAAAGCAAGGTTTCCTATGTTTCCTCCAACCATGAAGTAAACGGTTCTCAGATCGGGCTTCAATTTCAGCGCATAGCGCCGGAAATGAGTCAACTACTGCGCGACTTTATCATTATCGATTATTTATCCCGGGTCCGCAAAAAAATCCCCGGCTGGGTCTTCAGTGAAGGGCTTACCTTCTTTGCTCTTGCGCCGGGCGTTCTCGGCGCCTTGCGTGAAGACATCTGATCCTGTCCCGGCGCAACAGCATACCCGACAACGTATGAACCAAAAAATAAAACTCTGTAATATCGGTGAGTTCGGTCTGATCGAACGCATCCGCAAAGGCACTGCAACGCAGCCGGACGTGGTCCTCGGGATCGGTGATGACTGCGCGGCCGTGGTGCTGCCAGCCACTGACCTGCTGCTGACCAGCACCGACCTGCTGCTGGAATCGATCCATTTTTGTCTCGACTGGACCGACTGGTTCATGCTCGGTCGCAAGTGCGTCAGCGTCAACGTCAGCGATATTGCCGCCATGGGCGGAACGCCGCGATATATCACCCTGGGACTCGGAATGTCGAAGAATCTTCCTTTGGACCATATCGAGCAGTTCTTCGCTGGCGTCCGTGCCGCGGCCAAAGACTACGACGTTGTGCTGATTGGTGGTGATACCTGCCGCTCCCCCGGACCACTTTTTATCGCCGTGACGATCCTCGGGTCAGTCCCCCCTGACGAAATGATTTGCCGTGCCGGGGCGCATGCCGGTGAACTGCTTTACGTTACCGGCACCATCGGCGACAGCGCCTTGGCCCTGGCGCTGCTGCAACGTGGAGAGCACCCTCCCGAGGTACTGGCGCAGCGCCATTACAACCCGGTCGCGCGCACGTTGATCGGTCGTGAACTGGCCCGCCAGCATCTGGCCACGGCGATGCTTGATATTTCTGATGGACTTCTGGGTGATCTGGAACATCTCTTGACTGCCTCAGCAGTGGGGTGCCGTCTTGACGGTCGGGCGTTGCCGTTATCGAAGGCCTTTGCCGCGTCCCTGTCAAACGATCCTGAGCTGTTGAACCTGGCCCTGAACGGCGGAGAAGATTACGAATTGCTTTTCAGCTCGCCCGCAGAAAAATCGGTGGCCATCGAACAGTTATCGGCAACCACTGGCCTGCCGATAACCTGTATCGGCAACCTCTTAGCAGACCCCGCTGCGCGACAAATTACCGACCACCTGGATAAAGCGTTTGATCTTCCTGCCCAAGGCTACAACCATTTTCGCGACTGACTGGTGAAATAACCCTGAAATTTGATCATTCACCTGTTTTTGCTGAGGTTTGATCTTTCTTTGCCGCCTTTCTTATGCTCTAATGTACTACTGGAGGTATATTTCTATCCCATGACGAAGCAATCTGCCGGCAGTGAACCTCTTGTCGGTTCGGAATTTCCTGACGACGCCTTCGCCGAGATTCGCGCGTTGTTGTTGGCACGCCGCGATCTTGATCTTGACATGTATAAAGATCGTTGTCTGAAACGCCGGATCGCCACCCGGATTCGGCGCTGCGGATTCCATGAGGCAACCCCCTATATCGCCCTGTTGCACCAAAGCGAACAGGAGGTTGATTCGCTGGTTGAGGCATTGATGATTCACGTCTCCCAGTTCTTCCGCAACCCGTCAACATTTATCCTGCTGGAAGAGAAGATTCTTCCACTGCTGATCAACAAACTGCACGCTTTCGGGCGCAGCGAGATCAACATCTGGAGCGTCGGTTGCGCCGGAGGAGAGGAACCATATTCTCTGGCTTTATTGCTTGACAATCTTGACCGCAAGGGGCTGGAGGTAAAAATTCTCGCGACCGATCTGAGTGATGACATTATTCGTCAGGCCAGTCAGGGGCGCTATGAGGAGCAGCGCCTCGCCGAAGTCCCGCCGGAAATTCTTGCACGCTACTTTGTCAAGGAGGATCGCCACTTTCATCTCGCGAAAAGAATCCGTAAAATGGTAACCTTTCGCCAGCATAATATTCTTGGCAAAGATCTTTTCCCTGATTGTGACATGATTATGTGCCGGAATGTGATGATCTACTTCTCCCGGGATGAGCAGGAAAACGTTTTTCGCCGCTTCGCCAAGGCGCTTAATCCCGAAGGCTATCTCATTCTTGGCCGAGCGGAGACGCTTCAGGGAAACACCAGACGCCTTTTCACCGTTGACTCGCCTGCGGAACGCATTTACCGGCGGACCCTGGCCGAGGCGTATTAAAATATCCTGTTTATGCGTGATAATTTTGCTATAATTCCGCCAATCGATTTTATTAAAAGGAGAGGATAAATGCGCGTAGAGATCAGTTATAAATTCATCCTCGGTTTTATCGTTGTCATCGGTTCGATTGTTCTGGTCAACATCATCACTCCGCTGACCGGTGTGCCCCCGGAATGGCAACAACTTTTTTCCGTCGGCTGTGCCATTCTTGTCGGGCTGGTTCTGGGGGCGGCCTTCGCCAAGGCCTTTACCGGCAATATCAGGATATTGACCGGGGCGGCGCACCGGCTCGGAGAAGGGGATTTGTCGCAGGACATTGAAATACATGCCGGGCGCTTTCCTGACGAGACCAGCGATCTTGCTGCTTCGCTTAACACGGTCGTTCACAGCCTGCGCGAACTTCTCGGTTATATCCGTACGACGGCAGAGAAAGTTACTCATTCAGCACAAGGGCTCTCAACAACCTCGGAGCAAATGACCGCCTCGACCAACGAAGTTGCGGGCACCGTTGAACAGATCAGCCGCGGCGCGGAGACGCAGTCGGAGATGGTTGAACGTTCGACCCGCCTGATCAAGGAAATCGCGGTCTCGATCGACCTGATCGCCTCCTCGGCCAACAAGCTTGCCGCTTCGGCCAGCGAAACAGCCAGCGCGGCTCAGAGCGGGGGAGACAACGCCCGCGAAACGATGACTAAGATGAAACAGGTGCTCGCCGATGTTGAAACCAACGGCGAAAAGATCCTGGCCTTCAGTGCCCAGGTGCAAAAAGTCGGAACGATCGTCGAGTTCATCACCGGGATTGCACAAAAAACCAACTTGCTGTCCCTGAACGCGACCATTGAGGCCGCCCGCGCCGGTGAATACGGTCGTGGTTTTGCGGTGGTCGCCGAGGAAATCCGCAAGTTGGCCGATTCAACGGGGGCGTCCGCTTCGGAGATTACCCGCCTGATTGAGGTGATCCGCGCCGAAAGTGCGGATATCCAGGTGTCGATGCGGGAAACGATCAAAGAGATGGATAGCAGCCACCAGGCGATCGATATCAACAGCCAATCGTTTGAAAAAATCATCGATACCGCTAAAAACACTCAAATCAAGGCGACCAGCATCGCGGAACTTTCGCAGAAACAGCTCAGCAGCTCCAAAAACATGGTACAGACGATTGAGGAAATTGCCAAGGTTGTCTCTGACAACGCGGCGGCAACGGAGGAAGTTTCCGCAGTGACGCAAGAGCAATCCGCCTCAATGGAAGAAATGTCACACGCCGCGAATGAGCTTTCCTCTCTTTCTGAAGAGTTGCTGGAAGTCGTCGAACGATTCAAGCTTGAAGAAGCCACAGATGCAGAAGTGATTGAGGATTGACGGTGGAACAGTTTCTGCTTTTTCACCTCGATCGTGAACTGTTCGGGCTGCATATTGATTACATCCAGGAAATTGTCGAGTCGCCGACATTTCACTATATTCCACGGGCTCCGCGACATCTCTTTGGTGCAATCAATTTTCACGGCAATGTCGTGCCAATTATTGATCTCGCCGCGCTGATTGGCTACGAGGGAGACCAGCGCGATGCGCGCGTCGCTATCCTCTCCCTTAATATTGCAACGCTGGGGCTGGCGTTTACTTCAGTCGGGGCGATTGTTTCCCTCGACACCGAGGGGATGCAGCCGGTTACACCGGAGGTCAGCAGCAAACAACTGATCCACGGCGTATTAACCAGTGATGAGGGGATGATTAATCTACTTGACGTTCCACAACTATTATCATCCTTGGGTGAAGACTGATGACAGGAGGCAGGAATGGCTGTTAGGGTGATGATCGTAGACGATGCCCTGTTTATGCGCAACATGCTCAAGGAAATCATGATCAAGGGCGGCCTTGAAGTTGTCGGGGAAGCAGCGAACGGCGTCGAAGCTGTCGAACGTTACCGCGACATCCGCCCTGATCTGGTCACCATGGATATCGTCATGCCGTTAAAAAGCGGTATCGAGGCTCTTGGCGAAATCATTCACGAATTTCCTGATGCCAACATCGTCATGTGCAGTGCTCTCGGGCAGGAAGCGTTGGTTGTCGAAGCCGTTGAAACCGGGGCAAAGGACTTTATCGTCAAGCCGTTTAAGGAAGAACAGGTGTTGGAAATCGTTCGCCGCATCGTCACTGCCTCCCGCTGAGGTATCGTTTCAGGAACGCCACTATGGATATGTCCAAATACCGCGGGATGTTTCTTTCCGAAACAAACGAACATCTCAAAAACATGGGACAACTCCTGATTGCTCTGGAGAAGAACCCGCACGATCGCGAGTGTATCGATACCCTCTTTCGTGACGCCCATTCTATTAAAGGGATGGCGGCCTCGATGGGTTATGTCCGAACCGCCGAGCTGGCTCATCACCTGGAAGATCTGCTCGACGGTTTTCGCCAGAGCGGCAGTGTGCCCGGCGGAGCTATTGATCGCCTGCTGGCCGGTCTCGACGTCCTCGAAGGGTTGGTCGAGGATATAAATGCCGATCTTCCCGAACGCGATATCACCGAGTTTCTAGCGGTTGCGGCGCCGCCGCAAAATGCTCCACAGGCCGAACCGCCAGCGCAACCGGTCCCTGCTCTTACCCCGCTAACTCCCGCTCCCATCACCGCTGCTCCGCCTGAGACAGCCAGCATGAAAATCCAGATCGCGCTGGCCACAGATGCGGCAGCACCGGCGGCGCGCGCCTTACTGATTCTCCGCCAGGTGAAAAGTCTCGGCCAACTTCTTTCCAGCTCCCCGAGCGAAGAAGAGTTACGTTCCGGCGCACCGTTCTCCGGGCTGTCGATTCAGCTCGTAACCGACCGTGATCCGACCGATCTTCAGCCCCTGCTTGCCAGCATTACCGACGTGGCCAAAGTTACCTGTGAGCTGTCCCCCGCCGCGACAATCCATCCCGCGCCGCAGACGTCACGCAAAGATGACGCGCCACGCACAGTGCGGGTACGCACCCGCTTGCTTGACCAGTTTATCAACCTGACCGGTGAACTTTTAACCAGCCGCTACATGTTGCAGGCCGCCGCTGATCAGGAACAGTGGCATGACGTACGTTCAGGACTCGATCAACTCGCCAGGCTGATCACCGATCTGCATCATCACGTTTTGCAGGTTCGCATGACCCCGATGGAGAGTATCACCGGGCACCTGCCACGTATGGTGCGTGATCTTGCCAAAAAAACCGGCAAACAAATCGATCTTCGCCTGGAAGGCGTGGACGTTGAAATGGACCGGGCAATTCTGGAAGAACTTTCCGACCCGCTGGTGCACATGGTTCGCAATGCGATTGATCACGGGATTGAAAAATCTGGTGAAATCGTCATCAAAGCGTGGCGCGAGAAGGATCTTGTGCTGATTGAAGTTGCTGACAATGGCGAGGGTATGGATATCAGCGCCATCCGCGCCAAAGCAGTGGAAAGCGGTCTTTATTCCCAGACACAGCTTAAATCGATGCCGGTTCGCGATGTTTTACAGCTGGTTTGTCATCCCGGGTTTTCTACCGCCACCCGCGTAACGGAAACCTCCGGGCGTGGCGTGGGCATGGATATCGTAAAATCCGCCGTTGAAAATCTGGGCGGAACGCTTGAGTTTTCTTCGCGTCCCAAGCAGGGAACCCGTATTTTGTTAAAACTCCCCCTCTCCGTGGCAATCATTCGTATCCTGCTGGTTGAATGCGGCAACGAGACCCTCGGCATCCCTATCACGCGGGTGTTTCGCACGCTTGAACTGGAGAGCAGTTCGATTGAATTGTCCGGTCGGCAGAACGTTACCCGCTTTGACGGAGAGATTATTCCCCTTTTATCCCTGAGTAAAGTTCTCGGGATCGACGCCCCGCCCCCCGCTGACACCATCCAGGTTGTCGTTTCCGAGGCACGGGGTCGCAAGGTCGGACTGGTTGTCGACCGGCTTTCGGGACAGCGCGAAGCGTTTGTCAAAACGCTGTCCTTCCCGCTTGACTTGCTGGTCGGCGTGAGCGGTGCGACAATCCTCGGCGACGGTCGGATTATCTTTATCATCGACCCACAATACCTGCTCGCCAGTCGCCTGAAGGCGGTGGCGAGTAAATCGCGGGAGCACTAGATGGTCTTTCAATCGCTTACCGATCAGCAACTCGACGCGCTGAAAGAAGTCAGTAACATCGGCATGGGTCACGCGGCGACGGCAATGAGCCAGCTGATCGGTCAAACAATTTATCTTAAAGTGCCACATGTTACCGTCACCGACATCTCTGCGGTTCCGGAAATCCTTGGTGGTCCGGAACGGCTGGTGGTGGGCATTTCGTTGCAGATCCTCGGAGGAGCCAGAGGTGATATTTTGCTCGTTTTTCCGACCGACAGTGTCAACCGGCTACTGACGATTCTGCTTGGCGATGCGCACCGGGGTAGCGAGCTTGACGACATTGCTACCTCCACCCTGAAAGAGGTCGGCAACATCCTTGCCTCGGCGTATCTGAACGCCCTCGGTTCAGTTCTCGGTTTGACCCTGATCCCTTCGGTTCCGGCCCTGGCTTACGATATGGCCGGGGCGATAGCGGATCACGTCCTGATCGAATTGAGTCAGGAAGGCGATTACGCGTTGATGGTGGAAACGGTTTTTCACGGCACCCAGCACACCCCTGACGCAATCACCGGCCATTTTTTCCTGCTCCCGGATCCCGGTTCGATGGCAGTCATCCTGCGCGTCGTGGGGAACCCGTTATGAGCGAGAATCGCCTGCGCGTCGGGATTGCTCAATATCTGATCGCCACCCCTCCTGCGGTACTGGTGACCTACGGACTGGGCTCATGTCTCGCGGTTGTGCTCTACGATGAATCGTCCGGACTTGGTGGTCTCGCCCACACCCTCCTCCCCCATGCACTGGCCAGCAACGACGGTCAACGCCGTGAAAAATTTGTCGATGAGGCCATCACCATGATGATAACCGAGTTAAATGGACGTGGATGCGCGACCGAGAACTTGACCGCCAAGCTGGTCGGCGGCGCGACAATGTTCGAGCCATCACCAGGGTCGGGAAAAGAACCGATCGGGGTTCGTAATACCAGGGCGGCGCGGGAGGTTCTAAAAAAACGCAACATCCCGGTCATTGCCGAAGACGTCGGCGGCAACCATGGGCGGACTCTCGAATTTGACCTGGCGTCTGGAATGGTTATTATTAAGTCGGTGCGCGGGCAGCACCACGACCTGGCGTTATAAAATCATTTCAGCGAGGAGTTTCATATGAAACGCATCATTTTTCTTTTGTCCTCATTCCTGTTACTGGCTGCGGTGGCTTGCGCCGCTCCCCCGGGCGGGAAATCAATCGGTCTGCGCGAGGTCATTGCCGCGCTCGAACGGCCGTTTACTCCCGACGCCCCACCGGAAGAAAAAATCGTTGATTTCCAGGCCGATTTTTTTCAGGAGTCCCATATCTCCTCCCTGGATCGCAGTCAACGCGGTGAGGGGCGGGTCTTCATCAAGTTTGATGAGGGTAGCGCCGGGCGAGTTCCGAAGGTGCTCTTTCGCTGGGAATACGACCGGCCAACCCGCCAGGAATTCGTCTCTAATGGTGAAAAACTGTGGGTTTATCTTCCGGAAAACCGGCAGGTGATCTTGTCCAATATCGAACAGACGACGCTGGCGCGGCAGAACAACCCGATGACGTTTCTGACCGGACTCAGCAATCTGTCCCGCGATTTTTTTATTCGCTGGGCCGACCCGAACGAGGATGTTGCGGGGAACTATATTCTCCAGCTGGAACCGAATCGAACCACCACCATGTTTCACAAAATGCTCGTCGTCGTTGATCGCAATGCGGTTCTCGCGCGGCACAGCGGCACACCTGATAACAGCATTTTCCCGATTCTGTCAACCAGCGTCTACGACACTTACGATAATTTAACGATCATTGAATTCAGTAATATTCGCACCAATCGCGGAATGTTTTTGCAATCGTTCGATTTTATGATACCACCTAACGTCGATGTGGTCCGTCCGACCGGGGAATCGATGGGTTTTTAATCTCATCTTCAGTTGCGTGGATCACGTCTTACGCGCGGCAAGGTCTCCTTGCCGCGTTCATTTTTCGTAAAGGGCATTATTTTGAAACAGCTCAAAGTCGCTTTGGTCAGCCTCGGCTGCCCTAAAAATCTGGTCGATGCCGAAATCATGCTCGGCCACCTTCCAGATGATCGTTACACCATCACTACCGACGAGAGTCTGGCAGATATCATCATCGTCAACACCTGCTCTTTTATCAGCGATGCCCGCGAGGAATCGGTCGATACCATTCTCAGCGTTGCCGACTACAAAATCAGTGGTCCTTGTTCGCTGCTCATCGTCAGCGGCTGTCTGCCGCAACGCTACCGGGATGAATTGAGTAAGGAACTTCCCGAGGTTGATCTGTTTATCGGCACCGGTGATGCGGCGCGCCTGGCGACGCTGATTGAACAATGTCTTGTGGATAGAATCCCGTTGACAGACATCGGCACAGGTAATTTTCTCTACGATCACACCACGCCGAGACTGCGTTCTTCGCCATTTTATTCAACTTACGTCAAAATCGCTGAGGGGTGCTCCAACCACTGTTCCTACTGCGTCATCCCGGAGATTCGTGGCGCGCTGCGCTCACGGGAAATTGCATCTGTCGTTGATGAGGTGCGTGCCCTGACCAGCGCGGGGGTCAAAGAAATCAACCTGATTGCCCAGGATATCACCGCTTTCCGCCGCGACTTTGGTGAATCCGGCGCACTGGAAAAGTTATTGCGCGAGCTGGTACAGATTGAAGAGCTCGCCTGGCTACGGCTGCTTTATGCCTATCCCGATAACATCAGTGACGAACTGCTGGAACTGATGGCGACTGAAGATAAAATTTGCGCCTATCTCGATATTCCGCTCCAGCATTTTGCTGATGACATCCTGTCGCAGATGAATCGTCGCGTGGATCAGGCAGCGATTCGCAAGCTGATCGCGCGGATCAGGCAGGCGGTTCCCGACATCACCTTGCGCACCTCATTTATCGTCGGTTTTCCAGGCGAAACCGATGACCACTTTCGACAGTTGCTCGATTTTGTTAAAGAGGGGCATCTGGAGCGGGTGGGGGTGTTTCGTTATTCGCGTGAAGATGGTACTCCCGCCGCGCTGTTTGCCGATCAGGTCACCGACACCGTCAAGAATCGCCGTTACCACCAATTGATGAAAGCCCAGGGTCGTATTTCGTTTCGCAAGAACCGGGCGCTGATCAATCGGGTTGAGCCGGTTCTGATCGAGGGGCTCAGCGATGAAACCGACCTGCTGTTGCAGGGACGTTCAATTCGTCAGGCGCCGGATATTGACGGTAAAGTCTATGTGACCGCCGGTAACGCAGAGGTCGGTCAGATCGTCAACCTGCGGATCACCGACTCGTCGGAATACGATCTGGTCGGTGAAATCGTCGAGGCCTAGCGTGCGGTCGTCACGCATCAGGTTCGCCCTGTTTTCGATCCTTGTGATCATCGTCGGTTTTTTTGTTCTGCTGCCGACCAGCCATCAACTCCGTCGACAGCAACTTTTGCTCGGCACGGTGGTGGAAATTATCGCCTTTGGCCCCGACCTGGACATCCTTGAGGAATCTTTGTCCGCAGCTTTCTGCGAAATTGCACGCATTGAGCATTTGATGTCACCACATCTTGCGGACAGTGATGTGGCGCGTCTTTCGGTAGCGACTGAACCTTTTGCTGTTGCCCCTGAAACGGCCGAGGTTCTCGCCCTGGGGTTACGCGTTGCAAAAGCCTCCCGCGGAGGGTTTGACATGACCCTTGGGCGGCTCAAGCAGCTCTGGGCTATCGGTTCGACCGCACCGCATGTCCCGACGGCGGCTGAAATCTCGGTCGCAGTGACCGGCGTCGGTCCAGAGGCCCTGACCTTGAACGGGCAAATAGTAACTAAAAAAAATCCGCATCTCGCTGTCGATTTGGGTGCCATTGCCAAAGGCTATGCCATTGATCGCGCCGCACTGTTGCTGCGGCAGCGCGGCATTAAGCACGCTTCGGTGAATGCTGGTGGCGATATTGTCCTGCTTGGAGGGAAGTCGCCGGAGGAACGCTGGTTAATCGGTATTCAGGATCCGCTTGCACCAGACAAAACGGTTGCGGCACTCGCACTCGCCGATCGTGCGGTGGTCACATCAGGGGACTACGAACGGTTTTTTGAACGGGATGGTGTCCGTTATCACCATATTTTTGATCCGGCATCTGGCTTCCCCGGTCGCCGCTCCCGCAGTGTCACGATTGTTGCCGACAGTGCGGCACTGGCGGATGCCCTGGCGACCGCTGTTTTTGTCCTCGGTCCGGAGGCGGGGATTGCCCTGCTTTCCGACTTTCCTGCAACCGAGGGCCTGATTATCGACCCGGCGGGGGAATTCCATCTGACGCCGGGGATGTCCACGTTGCTGTCATGGCACTGAAGTATCTCTGGCAACGGATGACCGTTGGCGACCGGTTGTTAGTCAGCGGACTGATCCTGTTTTGTGTTTTTTTTCTGTCCTTGCGTTCCTTCCGTGCTGCCGGTGTGCATCTCATCGTCGAGCAAAAAAACCAGGTGACCTACAAGCTGGCGCTCGACACCGATCGCGTTATTAACCTTGATGGTCCACTTGGCACCTCAAAAGTTGTTATCGAGGACGGTGCGGTTCACTTCATTGCATCCCCCTGTCCAAATCAGGTCTGCATCGGCATGGGGCGCGCCAGCAAGTCGGGCGACCTGCTGGCCTGTGTGCCGAACCAGTTGCTGCTGCGCATAACCGGTCGCAGTGGCCGTGATCTTGATTATGACCTCATCACCCGTTGACCCGCTGCGTCTGGAGCGCACCCGCCGCTATATTTTTCTTGCCTTGCTGGCAACCCTGGCAACCGCCATTCATACGGTCGAATATCTGTTTCCAACCCCTGCCCCCTGGTTTCGTTTCGGTTTTGCCAATATTTTTTCTTTGCTGGCCCTCTATCTGTTTGATTTTAGAGCCGCGTTCACTGTCACCCTCACCCGTATCGGTTTTGCTTCGTTGCTTCTCGGGCGAATTTTTTCACCGGGCTTTTTTCTTTCCCTTGGCGGTGGCCTGGCCGCTGTTGCACTGATGTCACTCGCCTGTCACCTCGGCAAGCGCTACTTCAGCCCGATCGGCGTTTCAGTTATTGGTGCGGTCGGCCACGTATTCGGCCAAATGCTCCTCGCCTGGTTGTTGCTGGTCCAGCATCCCGGTCTCTGGTCGCTCTTCCCATTTTTTCTTTTCTTTGCTCTTGTTGCCGGGCTGATTAATGGTTTTGCGGCTGATTTTCTGCTGCAAACCATTCGTCGTCACCCTTCGTTTGCTGAAGCGCCCACAAACCGCCCCACAGAACCGCTTTAATGCTCCTTTTCGTTCTTTTTTTTGTTATAATTACCCCGCTTTCAAGGAGAAACCATGTTTCGTTTGCTATTTATCCTGATATTGTCGGGCATTCTTTCCTGCGCTCAGGTCATTGAGCAGCCCCCCCCGCTTTCGATGCCCGCTACGCCACCGCCGGCTGCTTTACACGCGGCGGATATTCAACTTGAATCGGTTGTGGTCACTGCTGCCCCCCTGCGGGTTCAATTTGCCGAGCCTTTGTTCAATCCTGGTGCCGTGTTCCCTCGTCTTGTGATGCTCACGCAGCTCGCCCAATGGTTCGATTTTTTGCAACAAAAGCCGCAAAGCTTCTGGCGTCTGGAAGTGGTCGCTGCAGCGACTGAAACAACGGACCCCGCTGCTCTGGCCACAGCGCGAATGGACATTCTGCGTCGTCTGCTGGAACGGCAAGGTTTGTCGCTGGCGCGTTTCGAGTTCACCAGCGCGACTTCGCCCACAAGTAGCGTCATCTTTTATCTGAAATAAGGCCGTTTGGCCGCAACAGTGGAGAAAATATGAAAATCATTCTGCCCGTCGCGGGGAAAGGGACCCGTTTACGCCCCCAGACTCTGATCCGCGCCAAGTCACTGGTTCAGGTTGCCGGTGCAACCGTTCTTGAGCACATTATTAATCGTCTTGAGCCGCTGGCCGCTGCTGAATATATCTTTATCACCGATGATCTGGGCGAGCAAATCCGGAGTTTTATGACCGAACGCTATCCCCATCTTCATTGCAGTTATTATCTGCAGCGAGACCGTCTCGGTCCCGCTCACGCCGTGTTGCAGGCAGCTCCTTCGATCGCGGAGGGTGATGATGTCCTGGTGGTTTTTAACGACACTATCTTTATCACCGACTTACAGAATATCCCTGCATTGGTGGCCGACTGTGATGGTTTGATTTATTCCAAGGAGGTTGAGGATTACCAACGCTTCGGCGTCAATGTTCTTGACGGAGACTTTATTGTCGATATGGTCGAAAAACCTGACACGCCGATTTCCCGCCTTGCCCAGGTCGGACTTTACTACCTGAAGGATGCAGCAGCGTTGATGCACTACCTGGAAGCGGCGGTAAACGCAGGGGAAACGGTTAAAGGCGAATATTATTTACCTGCTGTTTTTATGGATATGATCTCCGCCGGGTTTAAATTTCGTGCCCCTGAGATCGATTCCTGGCTCGATTGCGGTAAACCGGAAACGTTACTTGAAACCAATCGCCAGCTCCTGCTTGAAACGCAGAAGATTCACGGCGAGATTATTGACTCCGTTATCATCCCTCCGGTTTATATTGGTCCCGGTACGGTTGTCCGTCAATCGGTCATCGGCCCTTTTGTCACCGTGGCAGAGAACTGTACGATTGAAAATACGGTGATCCGTGATTCAATCATTCACGCTGATACCTCAGTCAAACAAAGTCAGCTGCAGCACTCCTTGATCGGTGCGCACGCCTGCGTCGTCGGTGGCTCACACACGGTGAATCTGGGCGACTACTCTCATCTGCTGGGCTTGACCGATTAGGATCCGTGTTGATTCCTCGTGGTGAAACTTGGTTATACCCGCAGTCGAGAAACGTGCTTAGCGACATGCTGATTTTGCTGTTGATTATTACAACACCTCATGCTAAATCGGTCATACCAATCGACCTTAAGGAGTAATGGCATGACCATCGCTTTTAAACCTATCCGTCCCAAAAAAATCTCCGAGGAAATCGTTCAGCAAATCAAGGACCTTATCTCGGTCGGCCAGCTCACTCCCGGATCGCGGATTCCATCAGAACGCGATCTTGCTGCAATGATGGGGGTCAGTCGGCCATCAGTGCGTGAGGCGCTCATGGTTCTTGAAGCCATGGGGCTTCTCGAGTCGCGTCAAGGGGGGGGAACCTATGTCCGCTCCCTGACCGAAACCACCCTGACCGATCCACTCACCAACATGGTTGAGAACAACCCGCAATTACTCCAGGCGCTGGTTGAAGTTCGCAAAGGGATTGAGAGTTGGTCAGCATTTCTGGCGGCAACACGTGCCAGCGTGGAAGAGATTGAAGAACTGGGTCGCCTCTATCGCGAGATGGAACGCCAAACCCTCTCTGGCGGGTGGGATCCGAATATCGACACAAAGTTTCATATCATAATCACCGCAGCAACCCATAATACATTACAACAGCACGTTCTTAATTCAATTCACGGACTTTTTAGTGCAACTATTCATCTCGCACTTTCCGAATTTTACAAACGTGCAGGCTACTTGCAGCCGTTACTGGAACAGCATCGCATGATTTACGAAGCAATTTCATTGCGCAACCCCGAGGTGGCCCGTGACCGGATGATGGATCATCTTGAGTTTGTAGAAGAGAAGATGCGGATCCTCGAAGAAGAAAAAGATTCCCTTAAATTAAGCTAGCTTTTTCCGCTTTGCAGGGGCTGCATCTTGGCGGGTGTGGCTCTCAAAAACGTTTTCCGGCAGACCGGGCGCTGTGGTAACCCCTCCGTCACGCCTGAGGGAACAAGCAATAAGGGCGATCACCGTCAGGTGATCGCCCTTATAAATTGGTGTTTCACATGAAAAAAACGACTAACTGTGCCGTGTAGCGACCTGAATCCGCATCAAAGCCCGGGTGAGCGCCGCTTCCATGATCTTGAATTGTTTATCATCCGGTGGAAGTGTTTTCAACGCATTTTCAGCTCGACTGAGGGCCGCCCTGGCCCGTTCCAGATCGATTTTGTCTGCCATCTCTGCCGTTTCGACCAAAACGGTTACGTTGTCGTCTTCAACTTCAACATAGCCCCAGTTCACCGCGACGTGTTTCACCTGATTCCCCTGCCGATAAGTCAATTCGCCCACCTTCAGGGTTGTCAACATCGGCGTGTGCCCTGGAAGTACGCCGAATTCTCCGATCGCACCGGGAGCGGTAATTTCGTCCACCTCTTCCGACAGCACCAGTTTGTGGGGGGTGACCATTTCCAGTTTGAGTTTTTCAGCCATCAGCTAATGTCCTTGGATGCTTTGCGCAGTCAGAGTGATCAAGCGGCCAGTTTCTTGGCTTTTTCAAGAACTTCCTCGATCGTACCGACCATGTAGAATGCTTGCTCGGGCACATCATCGTACTTGCCGGCAACAATTTCCTGGAAACCTTTGATGGTATCTTTAAGTTCAACATACTTGCCGGGGGAACCGGTAAAGGCCTCCGCGACATGGAACGGCTGGGAAAGGAATTTTTGAATTTTCCGCGCCCGGGCAACAACCAGCTTGTCATCTTCCGACAGTTCATCCATGCCGAGAATAGCAATAATATCTTGCAGATCCTTGTAACGTTGCAGGACGAACTGGACGTCACGGGCCGTCTGGTAGTGCTCTTCGCCAACCACCTGGGGATCAAGAATCCGGCTGTTCGAATCGAGGGGATCGACCGCCGGGTAGATCCCGAGCTCGGCAATCTGCCGTGAAAGAACAGTGGTCGCGTCAAGGTGAGCGAACGCAGTAGCCGGAGCAGGGTCGGTCAGGTCATCGGCAGGAACGTAAATCGCCTGGACAGAGGTGATCGAACCTTTACTGGTGGTTGTGATGCGCTCTTGCAGCTCACCCATTTCCGTCGAGAGGGTCGGCTGATACCCGACCGCCGAAGGAATCCGCCCGAGCAAGGCCGAAACCTCGGAACCCGCCTGGGTGAAACGAAAGATATTGTCGATGAAAAGGAGCACATCCTGCCCTTCTTCATCACGGAAATACTCAGCAACGGTGAGTGCTGACAGGGCCACCCGGGCACGTGCACCAGGCGGCTCATTCATCTGCCCGTAAATCAGCGCCGCTTTGGTCAGAACGCCGGACTCTTTCATCTCTTCCCAGAGATCGTTCCCTTCACGGGTACGCTCGCCGACACCGGCAAACACTGAATAACCGCCGTGCTGCTTGGCAATATTGTTAATCAGCTCCATAATCAGGACCGTTTTGCCTACCCCGGCACCACCGAACAGGCCGATTTTACCACCTCGGGCATAAGGAGCAATCAGATCAACAACTTTGATTCCGGTTTCAAACGCTTCAACCTTGGTCGATTGTTCGGTAAATTCAGGCGTCGGACGATGGATTTCCCATTCATGTTCCGTCTTGATTTCACCCGCCTCATCGACCGGCTGGCCGATGACATTCATGATGCGACCGAGGGTTCCGGGACCGACCGGCATGACAATCTGTTTGCCGGTATCGAGCACTTCCTGCCCCCGCACCAGGCCGTCAGTTGAATCCATGGCGATGGTACGAACGGTGTTCTCGCCGAGATGTTGCGCAACCTCAACGACCAGGTTCCATTCGCCCTCACCGAGAGACGGGTTGGTAATCTTGAGGGCATGATAAATTTCGGGAAGCTTATCGGCTTCGAACTCGACGTCGACGACGGGTCCGATAACCTGAGTGATTTTACCTTTATTCATAACGATCCGTTCCTCCTCTTGTCACCCGCAGGCGAAATCTATTTTTAAGTTACTTAATCGCTTCAGCACCGGAGATGATTTCCATCAGCTCCTTGGTAATCGCCGCCTGACGTGCCCGGTTGTACTGCAAGGTCAACTTGCCGATCATTTCCGAGGCATTCTTGCTGGCACTATCCATCGAACTCATCCGCGCCCCGTGCTCTGATGCTACCGATTCAAGCAGCGCCCGAAAAATCTGGACTTCAATGTGTTTCGGTAGTAACTGTTTGAGGACTTCTCCGCGACTTGGCTCATACAGATACTCGGCGACATGAACACTTTCCTCGACCTCTTTCGGGGTAACGGGCAACAATTTATTAAGCGTCGCCTCTTGGGAGATGGCACTTTGAAATGCATTGTATACCAGGTATACAGCGTCGTAGTCGCCACTGACGTATTTTTCGACGACCTCTGCCCCAATCAGTGCCGCAGTAGCATAATTGATGCTGCCGGTAAGATTTTCATGCACCTTGATGATATTCATGCCATCGCGCCGCTTAAGGTACTCTTTTCCTTTGCGCCCAATAATCAAAATATCAATTAACTCATACCCTTCGGCGTTGTCGCGCACAAAACGCTCGGTCATTTTGTTGACATTGGCATTGAAGCCCCCGCAGAGACCGCGATCCGCTGTCATTAGCACAACCATGGCGCGTCCTTTGCCGCGATTCTGCAATAAAGGGTGCGCATTGGCATCCTCACGCAACGCCAGACTCGACAACATGCGATGCAACTTGTCGGCGTACGGACGGGCAGCAACCACCGCGTCCTGTGCCCGGCGCAGTTTCGCCGCAGCAACCATCTTCATCGCCTTGGTGATCTGCTGCGTACTCTTGACCGAGCTGATCCGCTTTTTTATATCTTTGAGATTGGCCATTCCATTAACCCTTCAGCGTGCGCCTCTCGAATCAGGCCGCGAACTGGCTCTTAAACGCGTCCAGAGCCGCTTTAATGCGCCCTTCAATATCATCATCAATCATTTTTTTCGTCGCGAGATCTGTCAGCAACTGTGCTTGGCTGGTCTCAAGGTAGGCGAGCAGTTCTTTTTCATAAACCTGAACCTTGGTTGATTCGTAGCCATCAACATAGCCGTTATTCGCGGCATAGATGACAATGACCTGCTTTTCAACCGGCATCGGCTGGTACTGCCCCTGCTTCAGAATCTCAATCAGACGGGCACCGCGATTCAGCTGCCGCTGGGTCGCAGCATCAAGGTCGGAACCAAACTGCGCGAATGCCGCCATCTCGCGATACTGGGCGAGAGCCAGGCGCAAGGTACCGGCGACCTGCTTCATCGCCTTGACTTGTGCGGAGCCGCCGACCCGCGAGACCGACAGACCAACGTTGATCGCCGGTCGTACCCCGGAGTAAAACAGATCAGTTTCGAGAAAGATCTGCCCGTCAGTGATCGAAATAACGTTCGTCGGGATATATGCAGAAACATCACCTGCCTGGGTTTCAATGATCGGCAGCGCGGTCAATGAGCCTGCGCCTTCGGCGTCACTGAGCTTCGCGGCACGCTCCAGCAAACGACTGTGGAGGTAAAAAACGTCACCGGGATAAGCTTCCCGGCCCGGCGGGCGCCGCAACAGGAGCGACAGTTGGCGATAAGCGACTGCCTGCTTCGAAAGATCATCATAAATGATCAGGGCATGCTTGCCGTTGTCACGGAAAAACTCGCCCATCGTCACCCCGGTATAGGGAGAGATGAACTGCAGAGGAGCCGGGTCAGAGGCTGTCGCGGCAACAACAATGGTGTAGTCCATGGCACCAGTCTTCTTCAACCGATCAACCACCTGTGCGACGGTCGAACGCTTCTGACCGATCGCGACGTAGATGCAGATCATGTTCTGACCCTTTTGGTTGATGATGGCGTCGATGGCAACGGCGGTTTTACCGGTTTGACGGTCGCCGATGATCAGCTCCCGCTGACCACGCCCAATGGGGACCATGGCATCAATCGCCTTGAGTCCGGTCTGCATCGGTTCGTGCACGGACTTCCGGGAAACAATCCCCGGCGCCTTGATTTCAACTTCGCTGTATTGGTCGGTAGCTATCGGACCCTGACCATCGATCGGCAGGCCGATGCCGTTGACAACACGACCGATCAGGCTCTCACCAACCGGAACCTGGACAATCTTCTCAGTCCGCTTGACTGTATCGCCTTCTTTGATGTGATGGCATTCACCAAGAATCGCCGCGCCGACGTTGTCCTCTTCGAGGTTGAGAACCATCCCCATGATGCCACCGGGGAACTCCAGCAACTCACCGGACATCGCCTTGTCCAGACCGTGAATACGGGCAATACCGTCACCGACCGAAATAATGGTACCGGTCTCGCTGACTTCAACCTCACGATCGAAACCTTCGATCTGCTTCTTAATAATCGCGCTAATTTCTTCGGCTCTGATTTCCATAACGACCTTTTCACCCCTTCTTTAAGGTATCTTCAATCCGTTTTAACTGGGTTTTTACACTTCCGTCAAAGACTTTCCCGTCGATTTCGACACGCAATCCACCGATCAATGCCGGGTCACTTTCAGCCGTGATCTCTATCTTTTTGCCTGTCTGCCTGGCCAGCGCCGTACTGATCGCCTGTTGCTGGACTTCATCAAGCGCTGTCGCTGAAATCACCATGGCGCGCTGGATACCGGACAATTCATCCGCCAGTTTGCGATAATCTGTAGCGATTTGCTGAATGTAGCCAATCCTCGACTTGGCCAGAAGCAGTCCGAGAAACTTGCGCATGTCCGCCGACAACTTGAGCAAATCGCTCAGATCGTGGAGAATCGCGGTTTTCTTGCCGAGCGCGAACGTCGGACTTTCCATTAACTGCGCCAGCAGGCGATCGTCGGCAAACAGCGCACCGACAATGCTCAGCTCACTCCCGAGTGACTCGACTTGTTGCCGTTCCGTCCCCAGCTCAACCAGAGCCCTGGCATATCGTTTGGTTATTGCACTGGCACTCAATGTAGTTCTCCTACCTGTTGCATATATTCATCGACAAGCTGTTTCTGATCCTGCTCGTTGACGTTCTTTTTCAGCAAGTCTTCGGCGATTTCGACAGCCAGGCGAACGGCCTCCTGACGCAGCGCGATACGGGCCTTGACGACCTCGTTTTCAGCCAGTTTTTCAGCTTCAGCCTTGATTTTCAGGGCCGATTCTGCAGCGCTGGCAAGAATCTTTTCACGCTCAAGTTCGGCCTCGCGCTTGATTGCCGTATAAATTTCGTCGATCTCTGCCGCAGCACTGGTCAGCTTGGCGTCATACTCAGCAAACTTGGCTTCTGCATCATGGCGCGCCTGCTCCGCCTCAGCCAGACTGGTGGCAATCGCATCGCGACGCCCGGCCAGTCCGTTGCGGATCGGCTTGGTCACAAAATACGCCAGGATCCCCAGCGTCAGGGCGAAATTGAAACAGCGGTAGAGAAAGTCCTTCCACAATACACCCGCGTCTGCATGGTTCGCGTCGCCAGCGGCCAGCGCCGCGCCGACGCAAAGAAGGCTCATCGCCAGCGTGGCAAGGAAAACTGTGATTGTACGCGTGCTCCTCATGCCAGTGCCCTCCCCAAAACTTTTGCGGCGATGGAACCGGCAATCCCTTCGGTCTCTGCCCGCAGCGTTTTTTCGGCAACCGCAGCTTCTTCGGCAACCTTGCCTTTGAGCACCAGCAGTCGCTGTGCGGCCTCCTCGCGTGCTGCGCCGATCAGCTTTGCTTCTTCGGCAGTCGCAGCGCTGCGCATTTCGGCCCGCTCCTGCGATCCCTTTACCTTGGCCGCCTGCAACTGCTCCTGGTAGCGCGTCATTTTTTCCTCGATTTGTGCTTCAAGGTCCTTGGCGCGCTGGTGAGAACCGTCGATTTTCTCTTTACGCTGCGCAAGAACTTTGCGCAACGGGCGATAAAGGAGTGCGTTGAGCACTGCCATCAGCACCAGAAAATTAACGAACTGCAGGATGATGGTCCAGTCAATACTAATCACTACACTACCTCTTCATAAGACTCATCGAACAAACCGTATAAGATGTATACTGTATACATATACCTGGACATAAAACGGCGAATATCTATCACGATCCCCCATTGGTGTCAAGGACGTATTTGCTCTATCGGGCGGCTTTTCTCTTGCTTTTCAGGGACAGCGCCGCCAGTAGCGCCCGTGTTGCCCGGTTTCATGTTGATACTGCCGTTGAACACGACGCCTTCCTCGATCATCAGCGCAGGGGTTTCAATACTGCCCTCAACGTTTGCTGGCGTGCGCAATTCAACCTTTTTGGCCGCCTTGATATTTCCCTTGAAGTGACCACTCAGCACCAGACTGCCAACCGTCACTTCAGCTTGAATGTCTGCCGTTTCGCCAACAATCAAGATGTCTTTCGACACAATTTCGCCACGAAATGCACCGTCAAGACGGACGATTTCATCAAAATGGAGCTTTCCCTCAAACTGACTTCCGGGGCCCAGAAAGGCCTTGATATCGCTTTTTTCGAGACTGGCTTCTTTCTTCATCGGTTCCTTCTTTCCAAACATGATCGTTACCTGTCCTTCCGTACGACGGCTCTTTTTCATTAATTTCGAGGTTTCGGTAAAGCATTAAATCAAACATTGATACCCAATATATTCAGCAGCCGATCAAGATCGCTCGCGGTATAGTAAACGATTTCGATTTTGCCCCCGCTTCCCTTAGCCGCCAACTTGACCTTGGTCCCCAGCACCTGTTGCAGTTCGGTCGCCAGTCGATCCAATTCAGGGCTGTGCGCAACCTCACTGCTTACCTTGGGAGGGGTGGTCCCCTCTTTGAATTTTTTGATCAGCGCTTCGGTCGCGCGAACCGTCAGGGCGCGAGCAACGACTTCATTCCGCGCCTTGCGCATCAAAACTTCATCTTCAAGGGGCAGAATTGCTCGGGCATGCCCCATGCTCAGTGCCCCGTTGACGATATCGTCCTTAAGTTGCCGGGGCAGTTTCAATAGACGCAGTGAGTTGGCCACCGTGGAACGATTTTTACCAACCCGCCTGGCGACCTCTTCCTGGGACAGGTCAAACTCAGCCACCAGCCGGTGGTAAGCCTCAGCCTCCTCCAACGGGTTGAGATCCTCGCGCTGAATGTTCTCGATCAGCGCGACCTCAAAAGCCCAGTCCTCGCTAACATCCTGAATCACCACCGGAACTTCACGCAAGCCGGCTTTTTGTGCCGCCCGCCAGCGCCGCTCTCCAGCGATGATCTGGTAATAATCCTCTTGACGACGTACGATCAGCGGCTGAATCACCCCTTTTTCCCGGATCGAGGCAACCAGTTCGGCAAGTTTCTCGTCATTGAATATCTTGCGTGGCTGCCCGGCCATCGGTTGCAGCTCTTCGATCGGACAGAGGAAATATTTACGCCCACCCTCGTGTGTCGCCGAACTTAACAGCGCACCAATTCCTTTACCCAGTGCAGGTCGTTTCGCCATGATGTGTCAGTCCATCCCTTTGTCGATAATTTCTTTGGCCAGTTCAAGGTAGGCTTCAGCACCGCGCGACGCGATGTCATACAGCAATACCGGCAATCCATGGCTCGGCGCCTCGGACAGGCGAACGTTGCGAGGAATAACCGCTTTAAAAACCTGTGCGCCAAAATGGTCGCGCATCTCATCTTCAACCTGACGTGACAGATTGTTGCGTCCGTCATACATGGTCAGCAAAATACCCAGCAATGTCAGTTCGGGGTTGAGATCCTGCTGGAGCAGCTTGACCGTCTGCAACAGATGGCTGAGCCCCTCCATGGCGTAAAATTCACATTGCAACGGCACGAGCACTGCGTCAGCCGCAGTTAATGCATTGATCGTCAATAAACCAAGCGAAGGGGGACAATCGATAATAATGTAGTCATAATCGTCCCGCAATTCCTTGAGAACCCAGAGTAACTTTTTTTCTCGGGAGATGGCCGACACCAGCTCAATTTCCGCCCCGGCCAGGTCAGTGTTGGACGGCAGCACGGCAAGTTTTTCCAGTGCTGTTTTAACGATGATTTCGGAGGGGTGAACGGAACCCTGCAGCACGTGATAGATGGTCAGTTCCTGCGCGCTCTTGTCGACCCCAAGACCACTACAGGAATTAGCCTGCGGATCCATGTCAACCAGCAAGGTCCGCTTTTCGGCAACGGCCAGTGACGCCGCCAGATTAACTGCCGTCGTCGTCTTGCCGACCCCGCCTTTTTGGTTGGCTACCGCGATAATGCGCGCCACGTATAGTACCTCACAGGATAAATTGAATTAGAATTAGAGTTGCGCAGGGTATCATAAACCCTCGTGGCTTGGAAAGAAGAAATAGACCAAAAATCAGTGCCTTTTCTATACTTCATGATCTTGTGTTGCAATTCTTGGCCGCCCCAACATATCGTGGTCAACCGTTGTTTTTAAAGATCAACAGCTGCCGTTCCGAACCACTGAACGGCAACCTCAAACGACGTACTTCGACCAACTCCAGGCCGTATTTCTTCAAGGTCTGCGCAGAACCCGGCACTTCATGCTCCCCCTCCGGGCCCTTCATTGCCACCAACCGACCGTTCGCCGTCAGTAAAGAGCCGGACCATTCAACGAGTTTGCCAAGGTCGGCAACGGCACGCGCAGTGATCAAAGAAAAACCGCTTCGGCCTCTATCTGTCATTGCAAAGTCTTCAATTCGCGCATGCTGGGGGTGAAAACCGGTCAGCGCCAGCTGACGAACGATATGGCGCTGAAAGTTGACTTTCTTGCGCACCGCGTCGAGTGACCAGATCTCCACCTCCGTTCGCGCGATTTTCAGTGGTATCCCCGGCAAACCGGCACCAGAACCGAAATCGAGAACACTTTCATCGCCCGACAATAGTGGCAAAAGGGTCACAGAATCGAGCAGGTGTTTTTCCAGCGCGACCAGCGGATCCTCCATTGCAGTTAAATTAATAGCGCCACTCCAGCGCATGAGTTCATCAAGAAATACCAGCAGGCGTGCTTGTCGTAGCGGCTCCAGTTCAATCTCAAGCTGTTTCAGCCCGGCGTCTAAATAGCGTTCAAGTTTCACGCACGCCCCGTTTCAACATCACCGAGAGAATTGCAATCGCTGCCGGTGTTATCCCTGGAATGCGCCCCGCCTGGCCGAGGGTTGCCGGCTCTATCCGGGAGAGTTTCTCCCTCACCTCGGCGGACAGTCCATTGATCTCAGTGTAGCGAAACCCTGGCGGAATCTTGACTTCCTCAACCTTGCGCAGTCGCGCAACCTGCTCCTCCTGGCGCACGATATAGCCAGCATATTTCGTTTCTATCTCCAGTTGTTCGCGCGCTCTGGGTGTCAGTTCGGCCAACCCTGGGTGGAGAAAGAGCAGATCCCTGATATAAATATCGGGACGTTTCAATAATTCACACAAGGTCGCGCCGTTACTCATTTTCTCAAGGCCAAGTCGGGCCAGGTCTGCGTGTTGCGAGGGAATGATCCGGGTTTCATTGAGCAGCAGCCTCCCGCGCTCAACCTCCTCCATCTTGTCACAGTATCTTTTCCATCGATGATCATCAACCAGTCCAACCTTGCGGCCAATCGCCGTCAAACGCCGATCAGCATTATCTTCACGTAACAGCAATCGATATTCGGCGCGCGAGGTAAACATCCGGTAGGGCTCAGTTGCTCCAAGGTTGACCAGGTCGTCGATCAGCACCCCGACATAGCCCTGATCACGTCCAACAATGACCGCCTCTTCCCCGCTAGCCTTCCGCGCAGCATTTATCCCCGCAATCAGCCCTTGCGCCCCGGCTTCTTCATAACCGGAAGTTCCATTGATTTGTCCAGCATGAAACAGGCCACTGACGCGCTTGGTTTCAAGCGTCGGGCGTAACTGGGAAGGGTTGACGTAGTCATATTCAATGGCATATCCCGGGCGGACAATTTCGACCCGCTCCAAACCGGGGATGGTCCGCAAAAATGCGAGCTGCACGTCCGCCGGAAGGGAGGTTGAAACCCCGTTCGGGTAGTACTCAAGACTGTTGCGTCCTTCTGGTTCGAGAAATATCTGGTGTCGATCCTTTTCAGGGAAACGCACCACCTTATCCTCGATCGATGGACAGTAACGTGGACCAACCCCCTCAATAACTCCGCGATACAAGGGGGATCGATCAAGTCCGGAGCGAATCACGTCATGCGTCCGTTGATTAGTCCATGTCGTGTAACAGGGAAGCTGTTCAACATCTAGTTGATCATTGAGAAAAGAGAAGGGTTGCGGGGGGTGGTCACCATACTGCGGTTCCAGTGAAGAAAAATCGATGGAACGCCCGTCCAGACGCGCCGGGGTTCCGGTTTTCAAGCGCCCCACATCAAAACCAAGTTCACGCAAATGATCGGAAAGACCAACCGATGGCGGCTCTCCGGCCCTTCCCCCGGCATAACTGTTCAGGCCGACATGTATCAGACCGCGCATAAAGGTTCCGGTCGTCAATACCACGGTATCGCCTTCGTAGTGCACACCGTCGACAGTCACCACCCCGCCGACCCGACCATTTACCACCATCAGTCGTGCGACGGCTCCCTGCTTGAGGTCAAGCAATGCCTGTCGCTCTACAACACCTTTCATCCGATCGCGATAGAGATAACGATCTGCCTGCGCGCGTGAAGCGCGCACCGCCGGGCCCTTGCGTGTATTGAGGGTACGAAACTGGATACCGGTTGCATCGATATTCAACCCCATCTCCCCGCCCAGAGCGTCAATTTCGCGCACCAGGTGGCCCTTGGCCAAACCACCGATTGCCGGATTGCACGACATCTGCGCAACGGCATCAAGATTAAGGTTCAACAGCAACGTATGACACCCCATACGCGCCGCTGCCAGGGCCGCCTCGCACCCCGCATGCCCTGCCCCAACCACAATGACCTGATAACGCTTTCCGTATGAAATCATCCTGTTACCCCGAAATGTTTCACGTGAAACATTTATTTGCCAATACAAAAACGTTCAAAAATAATGTTCAACACGTCGTCAGGGGTTGTTTCACCCGTAATTTCGCCGATCGCGAAAAGGGCTTCGCGCAAATCATAAGCAAGAAACTCTGCCGACAAACCAGCAGCGAGTTGTTCGTGAAAGGAAGCTATTTTAGCTGAACAGCGCGACAAGGCCTCAAAGTGGCGAGAACTGGAAAGGCACAACGACTCCCTTCCAGCAAGACCCGAGACCGAAAAGCGCTGAAAGATGACCTCCCGCAACGCGGCCAAACCAAAACCGGTTCTGGATGAAAGCTCGATCCTTTCCAGCTCCGAGAAAGGGGCAAGCAACGGTTTTTGCGCGAGGTCACTTTTGGTCACAACCAGCAAGGTGCGCCGCAGATCACAGAACTTAAGCGCGTAAAGATCATCATCCGACACGCCGTAATGGCCATCAACCAGCAAAAGCTGCAAATCAGCAGAAGCGATCTTCTGTTGGGATCGCCGCACACCTTCAGCCTCGACTGGATCGTCGGTGCGACGGATTCCAGCGGTATCGACCAGGCGTAAAGGAAGCCCGTTGATTGTCAGTCCCTCTTCGATAAAATCACGCGTGGTACCCGGAATATCGGTCACAATGGCTCGCGACTCACCAAGTAGCGCGTTCAACAGGGAACTTTTGCCAACATTCGGGCGACCGACAATTAATATCGATATCCCCTCACGTAAAACACGCCCTGAATCGAAAGAAACAAGCAAGATGTCCATGTCTGCGATAAGTTGCTGCGCAGCGCACGATAGCTGCTCATTGTCGAGAAGAGCAATCTCCTCATCAGGAAAATCGATGTAGGCCTCAACCAGCGCAACGAGATCGCGCAAGCGGACAGAAAGTTTTTCCATCTCACGATAGAGCCCGCCTTCCATCTGTTGCACGGCCAATTGTCGCGCTGCATCAGAGCGCGCACGAATGACGTCGATCACTGCTTCGGCCTGGGTCAGATCAATCCGGCCATTGATAAATGCGCGTTGGGTGAACTCCCCCGGTGCAGCTAAACGCAGGCCTTCCTCCAGAAGAAGTCGTTGCACACGGTACAACACGGCACTTCCACCATGACAGTGAAACTCGACAACGTCTTCGCGGGTATAAGAAGCCGGCGCACGCATCAAAACAGCCATCACCTCGTCAACCAACTCACCAGTCACTGTGTAAATATGGCCATAATAGAGTCGGTGCGAAGAAAAGGCGGTGAGCTTCTTTGCTGGTCTGAAAAAACGCTTTAACGCCGTCTCGGCCAGCGGACCGGAAATTCGCAAAATACCAATCCCACCCTCACCTGGTGAGGTTGCCGGGGCAATGATCGTGTCGGTGTATGACATCCTAGCCACCACAAGCGGCAATAAACACCTTCCGCTCAAACCCCTGGCCGATCGAACGAAACGCGATAGCCGGGTCACCTTTGAGCGCCTGATGAATAATACGACGCTCATCGGGAGAAAGAAGATCTGTCATAACCGGCTCCCCTGAGCGTTTCACCTGACCTGAGAGGCGGCCAGCGAGTTGGCGTAAAAAGCGCTCTCGACGAACCCGGTAGCGATCGATATCAATGACCAGGCGAGTTCGATCTGCAACCAGACGATCAGTCAGGGCGACGGTAAGGAGTTGGAGGGCTTCGAGGGTCTGCCCGTGACGACCGATGATCAATGAAGATTCTTCGCTGGTAATAATGAGATCGATCACTTCGCGGCCAGGACATACCGCAACAGACCCGGAAAGATTTGCAAGGGACAACAAGTGTTCAAGAATGGAGCGGGCCACACAACCACGATCAGTTAAAACGACCCGCACCAGAGCAGGTTTGGGCCCCCAAAAACCAAAAAAACCGCGCGTCGGCAGGCGCAAAATTTTAACGTCAACATCGGCCCGCGAACAGCCCAACTGTGCTAGCGCAGATGCAACCGCCTGGTCGACCGTTGAGCCGACCTGCTCCAAAGACAAAAGATCCTCAACCATAATAGCTGCTCATCAATCATGACGGTTTTTTATTAATAAAATACTGTTGCGCAATCGTTAGTACGTTGTTGACCAGCCAATAGATGACCAGCCCCGACGGAAAATTCAGAAAGAGGAAGGTGAAAATTATCGGCATAAACATGAAGATTTTTGCCTGGGTCGGGTCCATGGTACTGGGTGACATCTTCTGCTGAATAAACATGGTGATCCCCATAACTACCGGGGTAATATAATAAGGGTCCTTCGCGGACAAGTCGGTCAACCACAAACCGAACGAGGCGTGACGCAAATCGATCGTGCCCAGCAAGGCTCGGTAGAGAGCGAAAAACACCGGTATCTGCACCAACATCGGCAAACAACCGCCCACCGGATTAACCTTCTTTTCCTTATACATTTCCATGACCGCCTTGTTCATCTTTTCGCGGTCATTCTTGTATTTTTCTTTCAACTTGGTGATTTCAGGTTGCAGTTGTTGCATCGCCTTCATTGAGGCGTAACTCTTGTGTGTCAACGGCCAGAACAGTGCCTTGATCAGGATCGTTAGCAGAATAATACTAACACCGTAATTACCGATATAGCCGTAAAAAAATTTAAGTATATGCACCAGGGGTTCTGCAATAATAGCAAAAAAACCGTAATCTATGGACTCAACCAGGCGATGACCGACAATTTGAAGTTGATCTGGGTCACGCGGGCCAAAATAAAGGAGGTAATCGAGTTTCCGGGTTTCTTGCGGGGCCAGCGTAATCAGCGGGCTGATGAAGGTATTTTCGACGCTCTGCGCAGTCAACTCCAGCTTGACTTGTTCTGCAGCGGAATTGAGCGGTACCGCCACCGACATGAAATATTTGGTTTCAAACCCGCTCCACACCGGAGCGATAAAAGACTTGGAACCTTTTTTAAGATCCTTGGGAGCAACCGTCTCAACTTCCTCACCAACCAGGGTCATCGGACCGACAAATTCGTACATCGCCCCCTCATTGGAATCATCCCACAATTCAACCAGGGTCAACGAGGATTGTCCGCGCAAAGGCTTGAGACTTGTGTTTGTCAACTGCTGCGTAAGGTCGATCGTATAGCGATCGGCATAAAAAGTATAAACCTTCTCCAGCAACGCCCCGGAAGGAGTGCGCGCAGCAAAAACCACTGTTTGACTGTCATTCCTGCTCAGGTTGAGCGACGACGCGGTGGTTGATAAAGAGAAGGGGGTCTGCGCGGATAAAGAAAATTCTTCGGTCCCGGAAGAACGCAGCGTCGCCAGTTGCAAGGAAGGGCTACTAATAACTGTGAAGGGGGCATCACTGTCCGCTTCCTGCCGATATTTTTTCAACTCTATCGACTTCACCACCGCGCCGACACTTGACAGCTGGAGACGATAAAGGTCGGTCTCAACCAGCAGAATACGCTCTTCTGTGGGGGGCATTTCGATTCGGTCGGTGAGGTCAGTATTCACTACAGCGCGGAGATTGACCGCATTTGTCGGCAACGCAGTTACACTCTGCGCGGCGGGTTCATCGGCTTTAGACGATAACCCGACGGTTGTCGGAGGCGTTACGACCTCAGTCGTCGCCGTGACCAAAGGGGCAGGTTGCGCGGGAAACAGAAAATTATAACCGAGCCAGACAACAGCCATCAAGGTCAGTGCGATGATTAAGTTCTTATTGTTCTCTTCCATCAAAAAAACTCCAGAGTAACAGAAAATTGATTAACGAAGGGGGTCATAACCGCCGGGATTCCAGGGATGACAACGCCCCAGACGCAACATTCCCAGCCACACGCCGCGGACAATACCATAACGTACAATCGCCTGATGCATATACAGTGAGCAGGAAGGATAAAAACGGCAGTTTGGACCGAGCAGTGGCGATATGAGAAATCGATATCCGTCGATCAGTCTCAGGATTGCTTTTGTCAGCATCGATCTCAATCTTCAGGATGTGACGCGACCACACCGATCATGAGGAGAATGTCCAGCTCCGCATGCAGTTGCGAAGAGGAAAGAACGGCTGTGCCGGGTCGGGCTATAATGGAAATATCGGCGGCTGTAGGCAGCCGCCGATAATGAATTCTGACATACTCACGGATCATTCGTTTCACGCGATTGCGAACCACTGCGCCACCGACTTTGCGGCTGACGGTAATTCCCACACGGCAGGCGCACGCTGAACCACGTCGACAAACAACAATCAAAAAATTTTTTGTACGCAGCTTACGACCGTTTAGCCACGTTTGTTGATATTGATGACGTTTACGTAAACGATTTTCTTTCGGAAAAGTATATTCTGCGCAAGATTGAATAATAACAAGACCATCAATAATCGTTATTTTACAGGGGTCGTCGCCGCGAGCACTCTGCGCCCGCGTGCACGCCGACGCTTGATAACAGCGCTGCCATTTTTACTGCGCATCCGTTTGCGGAATCCGTGGGTTCTTTTCCGGCTGATTCGACTCGGCTGATAGGTTCTTTTGGACATGCTCTTATAAACTCCTTACTTTTAACGATTTTTAGGCAAAGGGTACTTTTAAACAGATCAAAAAGCTTTGTCAAGAGCAAAATTCCGGATTCCCCTTAAGTGATTATTTCAAACGGAAGCAAACATGAAAAACAACTTGCAAATAAAAGGGACGTTTGCTAGCCTGCAGTGTCATTGTACAAACACCCGACAACCGCTTAACACCTGAAGAAAATACACTTATTTAAATATCCACACCCTGTCAACAAAGTGTGGATAAATCGTTGTATCAAGAGGAAAATAACCGGTTTTATGGAAGATATCTGGCAAAAAATTCTTGATCACCTCGAGAAAAAGCTTAATCCTCAGCATTTTAAAACATGGATAGAACCCCTTTGCTTCAAAGGAATTGACAACGGTCGTGTATGTCTGGAAGTTCCGAATCGTTTTATCCATGACTGGGTGCGCGATAACTACACTGAAATCATTTGTGAAACCCTGTCCGACATCGGTACTGATTATCAAGTCACCTTTAAAATAAATAAAGATTTAAAGCGTCCCGCCAGCAAAATCACTTTTCCGATCACCCATGAAAAACAAGAAAAACCTGAAAAATCAGCAGAAAAAAAAGATAAAAAAAACTTAAATAATACTGAACATCCATTTAATTGTGCAAACCATTTTAACATTAACGAAAAATATACATTCAATGAATTTGTTGCAGGTTCTTCCAACCAGTTTGCCTTTGCCGCAGCAATGGCGGTAGCAAATAAACCAGCTACAACCTATAACCCGCTCTTCATCTATGGAGGAGTAGGACTTGGCAAAACCCACCTGATCAATGCCATTGGTAACCACATTATTGCGGCAGATCCGAAAGTGCGCGTTTGTTATTACACATCAGAAAAATTTATGAACGAGCTTATTAATTGTCTGCGCTACGCAAAAATGGATGAATTTCGCAATAAATTTCGTTCGATGGATATCCTGTTGATTGATGACGTTCAGTTCATCGCCGGCAAAGAACGAACCCAGGAAGAGTTTTTTCATACATTTAATGCGCTTTATGAATCGAATAAACAAATTGTCGTTACATCGGATAAATTTCCCAAAGATATTCCGGGGCTGGAAGAACGCTTGCGCTCCCGTTTTGAATGGGGATTGATAGCTGATATACAAGCACCTGATGTTGAAACCAAACAGGCAATTCTGAAAATGAAAGCTGAGCAGAACAGTATAAAATTACCTGAAGACGTATGTTATTTTATTGCAAATTCGGCAAGCAGTAATGTTCGTGAGCTGGAAGGTTATCTTATCAGAATTGGCGCTTATGCCAGTTTGACTTCAGCCACAATCAATATAAATATGGCCAAAGACGTTCTGAAAGATATTCTGGTTGAAAAAAACAGGGAAACAAGTATTGAGGACATTCAAAAAACTGTTGCCTCTCATTTCAATATAAAAATTTCAGATTTAAAATCCCCGAAAAGACTTAAAGCATTAGTACTCCCTCGACAAATAGCTATGTATATATCACGTCAAATTACTTCGAGTTCTTATCCTGAAATAGGAGAAAAATTTGGTGGCAAGGATCATTCAACAATTATACATGCCATAAAAAGAATTGAAAGTCGACTTGCTGATGATTTTCAACTGGAAAAAACTATCAACACCCTTAAAGCCAGTTTGGAGAGATAAGGTGTTAACAGGTGTGGATAATTGTTCACAAATAGACTTTTTTTGAAGAATAAAATTATCATCTGTTTATAAAAAATATTTATAAACAATTTTATCAATCAAAAAAATCTTTATAAAACAGTTAATTATACTGATAAAAACAAATCAACAGGACTTATTACTATCGACTATATTTTATAAATATAAATAACAATAACAGGGGGAGGAGTAATGATGGAATTTCAAATTGAAAAAAACATCTTCCTTAAGGGATTAGGTAAAATTCAGGGAATTGTAGAAAAACGCAATACGATTCCGATATTGGCTAATGTTCTTATTGAAGCGACAAATAACGGAGAAATTCAGCTGACTGCAACCGACCTGGAAGTAGGTATGCGGGCAAATTACCCGGCACAAGTTGAAAAAACAGGGAAAATAACCGTATCAGCAAAGAAAATTTACGAAATTATCAAGGAACTCCCAGAAACAATAATATCGTTTAAATCTAAAGAAAATTGTTGGATAGAAATAAGGTGCGGAAAAGCCGTTTTTAATATTGTTGGTTTGGCAGCCGATGAATTTCCAAATTTTCCAACAGCCGAAGAAACAAAATTTTTAAAAATTGACTGTTCCAAATTGAACAGTTTGATTGAAAAAACAGCACTTTCCATGGCGACCGATGAAAGCAAATATAATTTAAATGGAATTTTTTTCAATATTATATCCGAACAAGAAAAATATTTTTTACGCTTGGTCGCGACCGATGGACACCGTCTTTCGCAAATAGACCATTGTATTGAACAAACAAATATTGATGATTTATTTGATGGCGTTATATTTCCGCGTAAAGGAATAATTGAACTTAAAAAATTAACAGATGAATCAGAAGGTTATATAGAAATAGGAATTAAAGATAATAATGCTGTGATCAGTAAAGATAAAACACTGATTGTTATGCGACTTGTTGATGGAGATTTTCCGGATTATAAAAGAGTTATTCCAAAAAACAATATGCATGATGTTGTTATTCCACGGAATGATTTTCTTCATGTATTAAAAAGAATGTCAATTTTAACAAGTGAAAAATCTCGTGCTATAAAAATATCATTAACACTAAACAATATAAATATTTCGTCATCAAATCCTGAATTAGGTGAATCACACGAGGATCTTGGAGTTGATTATTCCGGACCGGAAATGATTATAGGTTTTAATGTTCGTTTTATGATTGATATTTTGCAAATACAACAATGTGAAAATATTATTATAAAATTAAATGATAATATTTCTCCTGGAATTATAGTGCCAGATGACAATGACGACTATTTATCTGTTATTATGCCAATGCGTTTGTAATTTATTGAATAATAAAATTATTTTAGAAGTCTTTTATATGTGAATAAAAAATGTATTTAAGAAGACTTACATTGCGAAACTATCGCAATTTTATTGAACAGATATATATAACCAACGCTAATATAAGTGTTATTTATGGCAGAAATGCACAGGGTAAAACAAATTTTCTTGAAAGTATTTATTTGCTTGGTAATTATAAAAGTTTCAGGACACAGCGAAATAGTGAACTGATAAGAGTCAATGTAGAAAAAGCTGAAATACATGCATTGATCACATCAGGTGGAGTAGAACATGACATTACGATGAGTATCGATCGGGATAGTAAAAATATAACGGTTGACGGAAAAAAATCGATAACTCCGGAAAAAATATCCGGTTTATTGCGCCCTGTACTTTTTTCACCCGAAGAGATCGGGATTATAAACGGACCTCCAGCGGAACGACGGGCATTAATCGATCGCGCTATATTTCATACCAATCCTGAATTTTTGATTCTTGCACGAAAATTTAACCGGGTATTGCGTCAAAGAAATAAAATACTCAGAACAGATGTGCAGGCACAGGAATTAAAAATATGGAGTGAGTATCTCGTTCAATATGGTGCCGCGATCAGGGACGAGCGGAAAAAATATGTGAAACGGCTTGTGCCGCGACTTAAAAAAATATATCAACAGATAGTCTGCGATAGACCAAATGAGCATGAAAACATAGATTTAATCATAAATGAGGGGAGCAATACACATTCCGCAAACCAGTTGCGTGATGAGTTGGACCGGGTTCTGGAACGCGAAAAAATTCACAAAACAACCCTGGCAGGACCTCAACGTGACGATCCCTTATTTAAAATTGACGGGCGATTACTGCGTCAGTTCGGTTCTCAAGGCCAAAAAAAATCATATATTCTGGCATTTAAAATCGCCCAAATTGAAGACCTTGAGAAGCAGTTTGGTGTTCCACCACTGCTTTTACTCGACGATTTTGCCGGGGAACTCGATTTTGGGCGACGTCAGTTTCTTTTTGAATATTTATGTCAACATCGGGGGCAGGTCTTTATCACGACAACGGATAAAAACATATTAAGCAACACTATTTTTCATGACGTGGACTATTATTGCGTCGATCAAGGAATCCTGAGCAGGGACTAACTGGTATACCGAGGTTTGCATGACAACAATAAACGAAAACAGTTACGGCGCAGACAGTATTAAAGTACTTGAGGGCTTATCTGCCGTGCGCAAACGTCCGGCTATGTATATTGGATCAACCAGTGCCAACGGTCTCCACCATCTGGTCTACGAAGTGGTGGATAACTCCATTGACGAAGCCCTGGCTGGACACTGTGATGAAATTTTGGTGACCATCCATGTCGATGGTTCGGTGACGGTGAAAGACAATGGTCGCGGTATTCCGGTAGAGATGCATTCGACCCAGAAAAAATCCGCTGCCGAAGTTGTCATGACAGTGCTACATGCCGGCGGCAAATTTGACAATGACAGTTATAAGGTGTCTGGCGGCTTGCACGGGGTCGGCATCTCGGTCGTTAACGCCCTGTCGGAGCACCTGGAGTTGGAAATTCGACGCGGTGGCAAGATCTATCGGCAGAACTATGTGCGTGGAGTGCCTGAATTTGATCTACGCGAAGAGGGGGAAACGATCAAGCGCGGTACCCGTATTACTTTCTGGCCAGACCACGAAATTTTCGAGACGACAGATTTTTCATTTGAGACCCTTTCACAACGGTTACGGGAACTGGCTTTTTTGAATGCCGGGATCAAGATCAGAATTCTCGACGAGCGCTTTGACAAGGAGCATGATTTTTTTTATGAGGGAGGGATTGTTTCCTTCGTCGAGTATATCAATCGGGCAAAAAACCCTATTCATCCCCAACCGATCTATTTCAGTGGCGAAAAAGGCGGAGTCGCAATCGAAGTTGCAATCCAGTATAACGATGCTTACGACGAAAAAATCTTTGCTTTTGCCAATAATATCAACACCCATGAGGGAGGAACCCACCTGGTCGGGTTCAAGGCAGCTTTGACCAGAACGATGAATAATTACGCCACGGCCAACAATTTACTTAAAAATATCAAGGCAACGGTTTCGGGTGACGATCTGCGCGAGGGAATGGCAGCGGTCATTTCTGTCAAGATTCCTGATCCGCAGTTTGAAGGGCAGACCAAAACCAAACTCGGAAACTCGGAGGTCAAGGGTTACGTCGAAACAATGATGAACGAAAAGTTATCGACCTTCCTCGAAGAAAACCCGGCAGTTGCAAGAAAGATACTGGAAAAGGGGATTGAAGCCGCACGGGCCCGTGAAGCCGCGCGCAAGGCGCGCGACCTGACCCGGCGCAAGGGCGCTCTTGACGGCCTGGCGTTGCCGGGAAAACTGGCCGATTGCCAAGAAAAAGATCCGGCTCTGTGCGAAATTTATCTGGTCGAGGGCGATTCTGCTGGCGGAAGTGCCAAACAGGGGCGAGAACGTCGCTTTCAGGCAATTCTGCCGCTCAAAGGAAAAATTCTCAACGTTGAAAAAGCCCGCTTCGACAAAATGTTATCCTCCCAGGAGATCCGGACACTGATCACCGCGATGGGAACCAGTATCGGCAAGGATGACTTCAACCTCGAAAAACTACGCTACCATCGTATCATTATCATGACCGATGCCGATGTCGACGGATCGCACATTCGGACCCTGCTGCTGACTTTCTTTTTCCGGCAAATGCCGGAACTGGTCGAACGCGGATATCTCTATATCGCGCAACCGCCGCTCTTTAAAGTCAAACGCGGCAAGAAGGAGATGTATCTCAAGGACGAAGAAACTTTGCAGGACTATCTCCTCAATGAAGGGGTTGAGGGGATGTCGGTGCGCATGGACAACGGCAAGATCCTGCGCGGCAAACAGATCATTCCGACCTTGCGTAATATTATCGACTACAACCAGCATTTCGACAAAATGCTGCTGAAGGGGGTCAACAGCGAGGTTCTGAAGATCTTCGTCAAGGGGAAAATTGTCAATGGTTTTGCCGATCTGGCTGACTTGGAGCCGTTGGCCGAGAAGCTGCGTCAGGTTGCTCCGGAAGCCACCATCAGTATTGCGCCGGAAAACGGTTTTCTGCTCTTTACCCTGGGCAACGTACGGGCACGAATTGATCGTCACATGCTTGAGCAGCTTTCGACCCATGAATATAAACTGTTAATTCAGGCCTATCGGCTGGTGGAAGATATCTGCCGCGACGAGGAGGCACTGATCAGCCAGGATGAAAAGGATGACAACCGGGTTGTCTCGCGCCAGGAACTCCTCCAGTTTTTCCTCGATCGCGCCAAAAAGGGGATCTACATTCAGCGCTACAAAGGGCTGGGAGAAATGAATCCCGAGCAACTGTGGGAGACGACGATGGATCCAGACCGGCGCATATTATTGCAGGTCAAAATTGAGGATGCGGTGGAGGCGGACGCGATATTCACCGTGCTGATGGGAGATCAGGTTGAGCCACGCCGTGAATTTATCGAAAAAAATGCACTCAACGTGGTGAATCTGGACGTCTAAAAATGACCGGTTGAAAGGGCATTGCAAGATGCTGCGGCCAACCTGATTTTCGGAGGAAAAAATGCTTTCCGAACAGAATAAAATTTCCGTCAATATCGAAGACGAAATGCGCAAGTCGTACATGGAGTACGCAATGAGCGTGATCGTCGGTCGCGCGCTGCCTGACGTGCGCGATGGACTCAAGCCGGTTCATCGGCGGGTTCTCTTCGCCATGAATGAACTGGGAAACGAATACAACAAACCCTACAAAAAGTCGGCGCGAGTCGTCGGCGATGTCATCGGTAAGTACCACCCGCACGGTGACTCTGCGGTGTATGATACGATCGTACGTCTGGCGCAGGATTTTTCCATGCGCTACCCGCTGGTCGATGGTCAGGGAAACTTTGGCTCGATCGACGGCGACTCCGCAGCGGCGATGCGTTATACCGAAATTCGCATGGATCGTTTATCCCAGGAACTGCTTGCCGACCTCGACAAGGAAACTGTTGAGTTCGGACCTAACTACGATGATTCGTTGCAAGAACCACTGGTTTTGCCATGCAAATATCCAAACTTGCTGGTCAACGGTTCCGAGGGGATCGCGGTCGGTATGGCGACCAAAATTCCGCCGCACAACATGGGCGAAGTGATTGATGCGCTGATCGCGATCATTGATCGTCCCGATCTCGGCTTCGAAGAACTGGTGACCCTGATCAAAGGGCCTGATTTTCCGACTGCGGGTTTTATCCTCGGCTACGACGGGATTCGCGATGCGTATCGCACCGGGCGCGGCATTGTGCGCATGCGCGCCAAAGCGATGGTCGAGAAGGATAAACGCACCGGACGGGAAAGCATCATCGTCAATGAAATCCCATTTCAGGTGAACAAGGCCCGCCTGATCGAAAAAATTGCCGATCTGGTCAAGGAACGCAAGATCGAAGGAATCAGTGATCTGCGCGATGAATCCGACCGGGACGGGATGCGGATCGTGGTTGAGTTGAAAAAAGATACCATCCCCCAGGTGATCATCAATCAACTTTACAAGATGACCGCCATGCAATCCTCCTTCGGGATCATTATGCTTGCCATTTGCAGTGGCCAGCCGCGCATCATGCCGTTACGCGAAATGCTCGACAAATTTGTCGAGCACCGCCTCGAAATCGTTACCCGCCGCTGCATCTTTGAGCTTAAAAAAGCCGAAGCGCGCGCCCATCTTCTCGAAGGGTTCAAGATCGCCCTGGAAAATATCGACGAAGTGATCCGCATCATCAAGGCCAGCGCCACCCCTGCCCAGGCCAAGATCGGGTTGATCGAACGTTTCGGCTTCTCGGAAATCCAGGCCCAGGCGATTCTTGAATTGCGTCTGCATCGCCTTACCGGGATGGAGCAGGACAAGATCCTCGAAGAATACAACCAGGTTCTGGCGCTGATCAAACGGCTCAAGGAAATCCTCGCCAGCGACCAGGAAATTCTCAAAATCATCAAGGAAGAGTTGACGGATATCCGTGCACGGTTCGGAGATCCTCGCCGGACCGAGATCATTGCCCAGACCGCCGACCTCTCCCTGGAGGATATGATTGTCGAGGAAGATATGGTGGTTACGGTCAGCCACGGTGGTTATATCAAACGCAATGCCGTTTCTCTCTACCGGGCCCAACGCCGCGGCGGCAAAGGAAAGACCGGTATGCGTCCGAAAGAGGAGGATTTTGTCGAGAACCTGTTTATCGCCTCGACCCACTCCTATATTCTGATCTTTACCGATAAAGGGAAGGTCCATTGGCTCAAGGTGCACGAAATTCCCCAAGGGGGGCGTGCGACACGAGGCAAGGCCATCGTCAACCTGCTACAACTCGGCAACGACGAAAATGTCATGACCATTCTGCCGGTTAAAGAATTTGTCGAAGGACGCTACATCATCACGGCGACGGAAAAAGGCACCGTTAAAAAAACGGAACTGATGGCGTACTCGAACCCCCGTCAGGGCGGCATCATCGCCCTGAAAATTGATGAGGGGGATCGGTTGATTGCGGCCCGCCAGACCGGCGGCGAGATGGATATTTTGCTTGCCAGTCGGGATGGCAAGTCGATCCGTTTTCCGGAGGAGAATGCCCGTCCCATGGGGCGCGACACCCGCGGGGTGCGTGGCATGATGCTTGAGGGCGATGATCGCATCATCGGTATGGAGGTGGTCAGCGATGCGACCGCCGCTTCGCTGGTTACGGTTACCGAAAATGGTTTTGGTAAACGGACCGACCTGACCGAGTACCGGACGCAAAGTCGCGGCGGCAAAGGGGTTATCACCATCAAGACCTCGGAACGTAACGGCAAGGTGGTCGATATTAAGTTGGTCGATGATGATTCTGATCTGATGTTCGTCACCGACCGCGGCAAGGTGTTGCGGACCCGCATTGCAACGATCCGCTCGATTGGCAGAAACACGCAAGGGGTCAGACTGATGGTGCTGGAAAGCGAAGAACGCATTGTTGCGGTAGCAAAACTGGCTGAAAAGGATGAAGAAATCGACGATGGAATTGGCGAAGCTGAAGAAGAAACTACTACAGGAGGAATTGCGCCGGCAGAATAAAATATCACTGCGTCGCAAGCTGGCCTACGCAGTCCTGTTGTTCATCGCGGTCGGTGGAACGGCACTTGGCTGGTACTACTACAATCTGGACAGCATTCTCGCCGGTCGTTTTGCAACGGCGGAGCGGTTGTTGAAGGAGCAAAAACCGCACCAGGCTGCGGAGCGTTTTGCGGCGCTGCAACGTAATTTCCCCAGCGCGGCAATTGCGCCCGAAGCACTTTTTCGACTGGCCGAAATTCAGGAATTGTATCAACGCAGTTATCGTGAAGCCATCTTGACCTGTACATTGGTCGAGCGTGATTATCCCGATCACCCCCTGGCACTGGTTGCCCGGGAGCGAGTTGCCCGAATCTACAAAGAACGGTTGCACGATAACGAACGGGCGATCACGGTCTATCAGGAACTCGTCGATGCCGGAGTCCCTCACTCCGACCGGCTGATTTATGAAATCGCCGATGGTTACTTTCGCGAAAACAACTTTGAGCAGGCGCGGATCGAGTTCGAGGGCCTGATTAAAAACTATCCGCAGAGCACCTTGGTGCCGGAAGCGAGTTACCGGATCGGCGTGGCTTACGCACTCGAACACCAGAGTCAGGCCGCAGAGCTGGCCTATCGCCAGGTGCTAGAGCTTTTTCCGAACGATCCGTTCGCACGTGAGGCACAGCTGGGGCTGGCTGGTGTGATGGAAGATCAGGAGCGGTTGCGCGAGGCGCTGACCGTGCTTGAAGGGCTGGTGGAGGTCTACCCCAACCAGAACGTGCTGCAGAAAAGAATTGAACAGGTTCGTGAGCGGATTAACAAGAAGCAGAAGGCGATATAGCATGACACAAAGAGCTGTGGACTATACGACGGTACAGCGGAAGATCGGCGTCCTCGGTGCGGGCAGCTGGGGAACCACCCTGGCCAACCTGCTCGCCAAAAAAGGTTATCCGGTCACCCTGTGGGCATATGAGGCCGATCTGGTTGAGCGGATCCAGACGCAGCGGATTAATGATCTTTACCTGCCGGGCATTCCCCTTGCGGAAACACTTACCGCGACCAATGACCCCGGGGAAGCGGTGCGCGACAAAGACCTTGTGCTGCTGGTGCCACCGTCGCAGCTGATGCGCCGCGTGGTCGGTGCCGTAGCAGAACAGATCGGGGCGCAGACAGTGATCGTTTCGGCCTCAAAGGGGATCGAAAACGAGACCTTGATGACGATGTCCGAGCTGCTCGAAGAAGTCTTGCCACCATCGTTGCGGCGGCACACGGCTTTTTTGTCCGGTCCCTCGTTTGCCAGGGAGACCGCCACCGAACTGCCCACCGCCGTGGTCGCGGCGGCCAAAGACGAGTCTTTAGCCCGCCAGGTTCAAACCATCTTCGCTACAGATTACTTTCGTGTTTATACCAACAGCGACGTTATCGGTGTTGAGCTGGCCGGAGCGCTCAAGAATGTCATGGCACTGGCCGCCGGGGTTGCTGACGGGCTTGGTTTTGGTTACAATTCGCGGGCCGCGCTGATTACCCGCGGACTCACGGAAATGACCCGCATCGGTCTGGCCAAGGGAGCGCAGGCGGAGACCTTTGCCGGGCTGGCCGGAATGGGCGATCTGGTGCTGACCTGCACCGGTGATTTGTCGCGTAATCGCAGCGTCGGGATAGAGCTGGGGCGCGGGCGCGTCCTGGATGAAATACTGGGGGAGATGAACATGGTTGCGGAAGGGGTCAAGACCACCCTTGCGGCCTGGCAGCTGGCACAAAAACTCAACGTCGAAGCCCCGATTATCGAGCAGATGTTCCGCATCCTCTATGAAAACATTGACCCCCGCCAGGCGGTCAGCGAACTGATGGGGCGTGCGCCGAAGGCGGAAAAACTATCCCGGTAAAGGAGTGCAAGAAATGCGTCGAATAATGGTAATGACTCTTTGTCTGCTGCTGTTTGCGGTGAGTGTTCAGGCCAAACAACAGGTGCTTGTCAAGACCAATATGGGAGATATCAAGCTGGAGCTGGACGAAAAGAAAGCGCCGATTTCGGTTAAGAATTTTCTGGCCTACGTCGATTCCGGCTTTTATAAAAACACGATCTTTCACCGTGTCATCAAGGATTTTATGATTCAGGGGGGCGGGTTCGATACGGCGCAGAAGAAGAAAGAGACGCGCGCACCGATCAAGAACGAGGCAACAAACGGGCTGAAAAACCAGCGCGGGACGATTGCCATGGCCCGGACCAGCGTCGTCGACAGCGCGACCGCACAATTTTTCATCAACTTGAAGGACAATACCTTTCTCGATTACAGCGCACCGAATCAGCGCGGTTACGGTTACGCAGTCTTCGGCCAGGTGGTTGAGGGGATGGCTGTCGTCGATAAAATCGGCACCGCACCGACCCGCAAAATCAACGCGCTCTTTCAGGATATGCCGACCCATCAGGTGGTAATCACCGACATCGTGCGGGTTGAAGCGGCTCCAAAGAAAAAATAACCAGGCCGGTCACAGACCGGGGGGTACGGATGAACAGCATCCGGATAATGACATACAATGTAAGTGATTGCTGCGGCGGGGATAGCGAGGAGAATCCGGGACGGATTCTTGACGTGATCGGCCACGCCGCGCCCGACGTCGTCGCCTTGCAGGGGCTGACGACCGGAAAGATGGAGGACCAACTTCAGTTCCTCGCCAAACGGCTGGGGATGAAGGCGTATCGCAGTCCGCATCCGACCGGCAACGCGTTTCTTTCCTACTACCCTCTTAAAGGGCTGCAACAGGTCGAATTGGGGGGCGCGGGATGTTCATTGCGCGCCGACCTGCATACCGACAACCGGTGTATCCACCTTTTTAATGTGCGCCTGAGTACCGGACGGGAGTTGCGGCGCGAGCAGATCACGCATTTACTTGGTCCCGATCTGCTCGGCAACGTCAATCTGGTTTGCCCGCTGCTGGTGCTTGGTGATTTCGGCGATTTTTTCTGGTCGCCAAGTAATCTGGCGTTAACCATGGTGCTGCGCAAGGCGCGGCGTCCGCTCTTCAACGGCACCTATCCGGCGCGTTTGCCCCTCGTTCCCCGCGATCGTGCCTACCTGCGCGGCAACCTGCGTATTCTCGAAAGCAGTATTGATCGCACCATCATGGCCCGCCAGGCAGCAACACACCTGCCGCTGACCCTGACCATACAGATTGTCGACCTGCGCAATTATCTCACGCTTGAAAAAATCCCGCGCGCCCGGCGCATGGAAGCCGCCCCCGGCTGACCATGTCCCCCGCGTCTGCCCCTCGCCTGCCCGCTACCGACTATCGGGAGCTGGTTGCCCATTACCCCGACGCGCATTGCGCGCTCCACTACACCACCCCCTGGGAACTGCTCGTCGCGACGATCCTTTCCGCGCAGTGTACTGATGTACGTGTGAACCTGGTCACTCCGGAACTCTTCAAGCGTTTTCCGCAACCACACTTTTTGGCGGCAGCAGAACCGGCGGAGGTCGAAGCACTTATTCGTTCGACCGGCTTTTTTCGTAATAAAGCAAAAAACCTCATCGCCTGCGCGATGCGAATTGATGCCTGTCACGGCGGCGTTGTGCCGGACACGCTCGACACGCTGGTCGCCCTCCCCGGCGTCGGTCGCAAAACCGCCAACGTGGTTTTGGGGAATGCCTTTGGTATTCCGGGGATGGTCGTCGATACCCATGTCGGCCGAGTTTCCCGTCGCCTGGGCTGGACACAACAGACCGATCCGGTCAAGGTGGAGCGCGAGTTGTGCCCGTTGTTGCCAGCGCGGGAGTGGACGATGTGCGGGCATGTGCTGATCGCCCACGGACGGGCTCTGTGCAAGGCACCGGCACCGCTCTGCTCGCAATGTTTTATGGTGGGAAGGTGTCCCCAGGTGGGGGTGAAGAGGATCAGGTGACAAAGATAAACACGAAGTTTTTAATAAAACGCCCCCGCTGCGCTGCCGCAGTGGCGGCGTTTTGCTTGTTGCACGCAGCTGTGGATAAAATTACAGCTGGCCGGTGCGGGCCAGCACCCGGATAATAATCTGATAAGAAACAACAATGACTGCCAGCCAGCCGACGATTAAAATAGTTGCCAACATAATAAAACTCCCCTTCAATAAAGGTCGTGTGATTGTTCGTCAAGTTGCTCGACGGTCAGTGGCCGGGCGTCCATCAGTCGCCAGAAATAGGCGATATACGCCAGGACAAACGGCACGGCAAGAGCAACGTAGCTCATCACGGTCAGGGTGTAGTGACTGCTCGATGCATTGTAGATGGTGAGGCTGCTCTGCAAATCAAACTTCGATGGGTAGAAGGCGGTGTTGTTATATCCGGCCAGCGAGAAGAGCGCCAGTGCGACCAGTAGCGTACCGAGTCCTCCCGCCCAGATGCCGCGACGACTGTCGAGAAAGCGCGCGGCGATTACCGCCCAGATAACCAGCAGCAGGCCGACCAGCAGCAGGCCGTAAACGAGCGGCATGGCCAGCAGGTTGCCGAGGTATTTGTTGGCTTCAAGGGTGACCACACCCGTCTCCGGGGCGACAGCGTAGCTGTCCATGGTTACCAGCCGGAGTAGCACAAAGAGCAGAAACGGTAACGCCAGCAGCAGGTTGATCAGGCTTGCCTGGCGGCAGCGCCGGTTAAGCGCGTCATGATCAATACCAGCTTGATCAGGATTATCGTCCATAACGTTCGGCCGAGACACATGGAACGAAACCGCTGACAATAGAAATTGGAAATGTTACCGAAAAAATGGAATTTCTTTGGTCAGCACCTGATCGTTCTCGTCACCACCGGGCAGCTACGCCATCATGGCCGCGACTCAGTAGTAAATATGATAAAATTGGTAATTTTTGCAGCATATAGCGCAAAATATATCATCTTTATGGACGTAAACAATTGTTCAAATATGCCAGCGGTACACTCTTGCAGGTGTCAACCGACCAGCTTTGTCGAGCGTGCCCTCCCCTTTGTCGGGTGTCGGCGGAGACGAGCCTTGCAAAAATTATTAGCTTGTTTTAAATAATATTCGTACTAGACTTGGAGGGATTCAAAATTAATCGGTTGCGGGAGGAAGAGAATGATTAAAGAGATTGGATTTATTGGTTTGGGAACGGTGGGGCGGCATATGGCGGCCAACCTGACCAAGGGAAGTTTTAATTTGACAGTCTATGATCGTAATCCGGCCGAGGTGGCCGAGCTGGTCAAGCTTGGAGCACGTGCCGCAGCGACCCCTTTTGAGGCCACCAAGGGGCGGGACATGGTGATCGTTATCATTTCCGCCCCGGATGAGACTCAGGCCATTTTCCCTGGTGCTGACGGGGCACTGGTGGGGCTCGATCCGGGGACCATCCTCGTTGACATGGGTACGCACTCGTTGGAAACAACGATGGAACTTGCTGATCAGGCCGCTCAGCGCCGTCTGCTGTTTCTTGACGCTCCCGTGTGGGGGACCAAGGAGCATGCCGCCAACGGCTTGTTGACGATCCTTGCCGGCGGGGATTCAAGTCTGATCAGCCGTTGTCGCGAAACCTTTGCTTTCTTCGGTTTAAACATTATCCATGTTGGTGACGTCGGGGATGCCACGAAAATGAAGTTTGTGGTCAACCTGGTTCAGGCCGAGTTGATGGTTGCCCTCTCGGAAGGGTTGGTGCTTGGTGAAAAACTCGGTTTCAAGGCCGACAAAATTCTTGAGGTACTTGACTCCGGCGGGGTGGCCTCGCCGCTTTTTCACGCCAAGGGGCGTTCAATTTCACGGGGCGACTTTTCACGCAATCTCGCCCTCAAATACGTTCAGGATCAGTTGCTGCTAGTTCAGGAAGCCGCCAGCCAATCGGGGCTCAAACTGCCTGTCGCTGATGCGGTGGTCGGGGTCTTTGCCCAGGCCATCAAGGATGGTCGCGGCGAGGAGGATTTTTCGGCGGTGGTCAAGGTTTTGCGTAAATAATCGGCACATTGAGTCAGACCATTTTACCAGGGGCACCCGATCGGGCGCCCCTTTTTCAGATTGCGATGTCGGCTGTTGCCGTCTGCGTCGCCGGTTTTGCCGTGCTGAACAGCACCAGAGCGATAAAATCTTCTTCACGGCTGAAGGTAAAACAAAAATTGTGCTCATAGGCAAGCAGGGCCACCGGCTCAATCTGTTTGGGGCCGCGCAACTTGAAGAGCACCCGCTCTCCCGCCGCCAGTCGATCACCAAAACGCCCGGTGACGACAAACTCGATACTGCCGCGACTGCGGGTCAAATCGATCATGTTGCCGTCAGGTTCGGTGGCGAAATGATCGTCAAGGCGAATCACCTGGGCCTTCTGGCTCCCCTCTGCGGCGGTCAGGTCACGCACCGTGCCCCCTCCACCGATGAGGAAATTATCCTCGATCACAAATCGCCCGAGAGGCCCGTTTTCCAGATAAAGATCGGCGGCGATTGCCTTTTTCAGGGCAAAGATTACCGTGCCGCTTTCGCTGCCGTGCAATTCGGCGCCATGACGTTCGATGACCTCCAGCGTAGACGAATCGAGCCGTTCTTCGATATCGACACAGACGGCTGAAACTTCGGCGGTCGCCAGTTTCAGGGTGTAGGTCTCCCCTTTTTGCAGTGGCCGTTTCCCCAGCCAGAAAACGCCGGCCTTGATTTCCCCGGTCACGATCGGCAAATCGTTAGAGGGGGCCAGCACTTCGCCGCGCTCCACAAAAATTTCTTCATCAAAGGTGAGACCAATACTCTCCCCGGCCCCGGCAACCTGCGCTCCGCCCTGCGGCCAGCGCTCGATCGACTTAATTTTTGTTTCTCGTCCGGACGGGAGAAAAGTGACCTGAGTGCCGACCTTGATGCTTCCGGTGGCGACCCGACCGACGTAAATCCGCCGCGTCCCGACTTTATACACATCTTGAATTGGCAGACGAAACCCCAGCCGGGTATCGGCACGCAGATTTTCAAAGGTGTCGAGGGCGCTGAGGATTGACGGTCCGTTGTACCAGACGGTGCCCCCTTGCGCGGCAGCAATATTTTCTCCTGAGCGTGCCGAGATCGGCACCACATAGGTGGGCACGATGTCGAGGGTATGGAGAAAGGCGCGGATCGCATTTTCTGCCTGCTGAAAAACCTCGCGGCAAAAGTCGACCATGTCGAGCTTGTTGACCGCCACGATCACCTGCCGGATGCCGAGTAACGAGAGGACGTAGGCATGCCGACGGGTCTGCTCCTTGACCCCTTCGATCCCGTCGAGGAGCAGAATCGCCGCGTCGGCACAGGCCGCCCCGGTAATCATGTTTTTCAAAAACTCTTTGTGTCCCGGTGCGTCGATAATCACATAGGGGCGCTTTGAGGTCTGAAAAAAGGTCTGGGTGGTGTCGATGGTGACGTTCTGCTCGCGTTCCTCTTCCAGCGCGTCCATCAGGTAGGCAAACTCGAACGGTCGCCCCTGCCGGCGGCAGGTATCGGCGACCTCCTGATAGCGCTTTTCAGGAATTGAGCCGGTATCGAATAACAGGCGACCGATCAGGGTCGACTTGCCGTGGTCGACATGACCGACGATGACTATTTTCAGGCTGTCACTTGAATTCATTGCTTGGTCCTTATCTTCAGGAAAGATGGCGGGTTGCTGACTTCTCCCGTTCGGGAGCGCCGGAATGGACTACATGTACCCCTTCGCCCGCAGCTTCTGCATCGCGTAATCGCTTTCCTGATCCTGCGCCCGACCGGCCCGCTCAGGGTCTTTAATGACCCTCAACTCGGCGATAATTTCTTCCAGAGTGGACGCCGTAGAGGCAATCGGCCCGGTACAGGGCATGCAACCAAGGGAGCGGAAACGCTTCCCCTCGGCGGCGAAATAAAGCGGGCAGATCTCGATCTTTTCGCGGGCGATATACTCCCAGATATTGATCTCGGTCCAGCCGAGAATCGGATGGATACGTACATGGGTATCAGCGGAAAAGCTGGTGTTGTACTGATCCCAGAGCTCCGGCGGCTGATCCTTGTACGCCCACTCCGAGTTTTTGTCGCGCGGCGAAAAGACCCGTTCCTTGGCACGACTCCCCTCTTCATCGCGGCGGATGCCGAGGAAGAGGCCTTTGAAATCGTGTTGCTCGATCAATTGTGCCAGCCCCTCACTTTTGAGTTTTTCGCAGCAACGCATCCGCCCCTGCTCCGGTCCCATCCCGGTGGCGATCGCCTCCTCGTTGCGACCAACGACCAGCTCCGCGTCCCACTCCTTCACCATCCGATCACGGAAAACAATCATTTCCGGATACTTGTAGGTGGTATCAACGTGCACCAGCGGAAACGGTATTTTGCCGAAAAACGCTTTGCGCACCAGATGTGCCATCACTGTCGAATCTTTGCCGACCGAGTAGAGCATGGCCAGGTGATCGAATTTATTGAAAGCTTCGCGGAAGATGTAAATCGATTCCGCCTCCAGTTCATCCAGGTGTTCGTACATGGGAGGACTCCTGCTGTTATCCGGCGGTTGTGGTGGGCATGGCTGGAGTGCTCCGGATAAACCCCGATGGCTGCGGGGCGCATGGATTATGCCCCCTGAGATAAACCGCCAATTCACCATAAGATTGATGTGTTTTGATAGTACATAAACTACACATGGTTGTAAAGAATATTTTTTAAAAAAAAATTATTCTTTATCTTCTTTGTGGAGTTTGTGAGGTTCACGACAACAAAGTGTTTCGGCGCCGCAGAAAATATTGCGCAGCTTAAATATTGACTTTAAAATGTCAGATAAATGTGATAATGAAGGGAACGTCAAAGTAACGAACAAACGAGGCTGTTTACTCGAAGGGGGAGGGCATGTCGGAGTTAAAAAAACGAACACGTGAAGAGGCCCAGGCGCTGCTGAAGAAACATGGCGTGCCGGAAGATGCGACGCTGAAAAGTATTTATAAAGAAGCGCACGATACCTGGATGAATCTCCCCTGGGTGATTCATCGTAAAACCCGCCTGGGGAATATTCTGGAAGAGACCGCCGAAACCTATGGTTTCACCCATTGGATGACGTTGAAGACATTGATGCAGGTGTCGGATCGAGGCCGCTGACCCGCCAAGTACTGTTCAGCAATGAAGCCCGGCAAGGTCCCCCCTGCCGAGCTTCATTGTGTCCTCGATCAGATTCAGCCAGGGTGCGCTAAACTGTGGGTGACAGGCTGCTAGAAGAGCAGTACCGGGCAAGTAACGTTGTGCAGGACGTAGTTGGCCACCGAACCGAACAGGACTTCGCGGATTTCTCCGCTGTTGCGGCGGCCGATGATGAGCAGGCTGAACCCTTCATCATTGGCGATGCGCGGGATGATCTTGCGCGGGTCGCCACTTTCCAGGCGGGCGGTGGTGCTGATTCCGGCGTCCGCCAGCTGGCGACGAAATTTTTCAAGGAGGGCATTGCCGGCATTCTCGGCGCGCGACTGAACCATGTCCAGTTGAAAGTCGGGGATCATCCGGTAGGCAAGCTGTTCGGTGTTGACCACGTGCAGCAGTGTCAACGGCACCGGAAAACGCTCCTTTTGAGCAATAATCGTGGCGATAGTGCGTTGCGAAGCGTCGGAATCGTTAACCGGCACCAGAATCTGAATACGCATCGGAGGGCCTCCTTCCAGCTCAACCGTAAACCAGTCGCGGCAGCAGCAGGACCAGGTCGGGGAAGTATGTCAACAGCAGCAAAATGGCAATCTGAATCAGCAAAAACGGAATAACGGCTTTTGATACAAAGATCAGGTTACGATCAACCACTGCTCCGGAGATATAGAGGCTGACCCCCAAGGGGGGCGTACAGTAGCCGATGCCGAGATTAAGGGTCATCAGCAGACCGAAATGCATGGTGTCAATGCCAAAGCGTGAGAGCAGCGGCAGGAAGATCGGCGTCAGGATCAAGGTCGCGGAGATAATATCCATGAACATGCCGATCACCAGCAGCAGACAGTTGACCGCCAGCAAAAACACCCAGGGCGACTGAATGTTGCTGACGACAGCGTTGGCAATCTTGTCGGGAATTTGTTCAAAGGTCAGATACTCGCCGAAAACCGAGGCGCCGGCGACAATCACCAGCAGCGTCGAGGAGGTAATGGCTGACGAGACAACAACCTTGCGAATATCAGCGAATTTCATGTCGCGATGGATAAACAGTTCGACGAAGAAAGCGTAAACACAGGCGACAACCGCCGCTTCGTTGGCGGTAAAGATTCCGGAATAGATCCCGCCGAAGATCAAAATTGGCAGAAACAAGGCCCAAATGCTGTTACGAATGGTTGCCAGCAAAGTGTGCAGGGTGGGGCGTTCGACGCGTTTGAAATTACGGCTCTTGCAGTAAAACCAGGCGTAAAGCGACATCCCGACCATGATCATGATGCCGGGAATAAAACCGGTAAGAAAGAGGGCTTCCAGCGGATCGTTGCTGACCATTGCGTAGAGGATCATCGAAATCGAGGGCGGGATAATCACGCCGAGGATCGGCGCGGTGGTCATTACGCCGACGCTGAAGCGTTCATCGTAGTCATTCTCGATCAGCGCCGGGATCATGAATCCGCCGATAGCGACGACCGTTGCAACGGTTGATCCGGAGATTGCGCCGAAGAATCCACAGGCCAGAATCCCTGCCATGGCCAGTCCACCGGGGAGAAAGCCGACCAGGGTGTTGGCGGTATCGATCAGTTTTTTAACGATCGTGCCGGTGGTCATGATGTTGCCGCAGAGAACAAAAAAGAGGACGACGACCAGGGCGAATTTGTCCATGCTGCGGTAAAGGACTTCAATAACGATCTGTGGGTCAATCCCGACGATCAACACCAATCCAGCCATCCCGGTAAAGAAAAGCGCCATGAAAACCGGAATGGTGGTGGCGAGGCAGCCGAGGAGCAGAGCGATGATCAACAGGGTATTGGTCTCCATCAGCCCCTCATTTCGTTTCCGGCGCGCTGCCGCGCCAGTCTTCCACGGCGACGATCAGCGTCCGCAAAAACATCATCCCCCCCATGACCGGCAGAACCAGATAGAAGTACCATTCGGGAATTTGCAGCGTGGCGGTGCGGGCGTATTCATCCTGATAGACGGTCATGGTCATGGTGGTCCCCAGCTTGACCATCATCGCGGCGAAAACCATGACCGCCAGGTGGCTGAACAGGGTCAACGGCTTTTTTAAAAACGGCAGCAGCTGAGGGAGGGCATCGATGCGGATCAGGGAACGGGAGCGGATCGCCGCCACGCAGCCAATATAGGTACTGAAGTAGATAACCTTGCGCACCACCTCGTCTGACCAGAAAAGATTGACGTCGTTGGTCAGTTTGCGCAAGGCGACATTAGCCAGGGCCGAAAAGAGCGCGGCCAGAACGGCGACCAGCAGCGTCCAGTCTTCGACGAAAGTCAGGGTTCTGTCGATAACGCGAAATATTTTTTTAAGCATATCCAGGACCTGCAAACGGCCGGCAAGCATCATTGCTCCCGACCGTTTGTTTCTAGCAGTTTCTCCTCGATTTAGCAACCGGGTTAATCAGTTTTTTAGTGCAGAGCGAACCTGGTTGAAGTAATCCATCCCGACCTTTTCTCCCCAGGTGGCGTAAACCGGTTTCGTCAGTTCGATCAACTGTTGCAGTTCGGCTGCGGGAAGGGTGAAAAATGCCACGCCGTCTTGTCTGGCTTTGGCAACCTGATCCTCGTACTGCTTGCGGGTGCGGGCGCGGGTGTCGGCACTTTCCACCTTGATCGCAGTCATCAGGATTTCTTGCAGATCTTGCGGCAGCTTGTCGAACCATCTTTTGCTCATCAGGTGGAGAAACAGCCCCTGCGCATAGTTCAGCTCGGTGAAGTTTTTGGCGATGGTGAATTTTTTGGTGATGTTACAAACGATCGCGGTATGATCAAGTCCGGTAATGACGCCGGTTTGCAGCGCCTGCGGTACGTCAGGCCATGGCATGACGGTAAATTTCAGCCCCCATGCTTTGTAAAAATCGATATTCACTGGAGCCTGGGCAATGCGGAAATTGATCGAACGGGCATCCGCAAGGGTTTTTACCGGAGCCGTGGTGCCCCAGCCGTACGGCCCGTAGCCGGTGACATCGACGGTCATGATGCCAGCGGAGAGCGCGCTGTCGGCAAACGGTTGCCAAAGTTCCGGGGTATTGCGGAATTTGTCAAGTTTATCAAAGGTATCGATGACATACGGCAGGTTGACGATGCCCAGCCGGTCAGCAACGTTGGCGGCAGCGACCGAAGAGCTCAGCATGCCATGGATGGCGCCGAGCTTCAGCTTGTTGATAACATCTTTCTCGCCACCAAGTTGCGCCAGGGGGCGAAAATCGACATACAGTCGCCCGTTCGATTCTTTCCAGACGCGGTCACGGATGCGATACCCGACGCCGACCCCATCGATCACCGGATGGGAAATATTCGACAAAATATAGGTATATTGCGCCCCGCTCGGGTCAAAATCCGCTTTCCAGCTGGCCAGCGGGTCTTTCTTCTCTTCAGCCGCTATGGCCGAACTGCAAACGGTGGTAAGTCCAACCAATACAACCAGCACGTACATCGAAATTTTGCGCATGTTAACATCTCCTTCATGGGGGTTGATGAATTAAGTACCATAAGTCCTCCCATGTTAGTACAAACGCTGTTTTATTTCAAATGTTTTTCTTGGTTGTGCTGCCGGGAAGGGTGCTCACGAGCCGAGAGCGGCACGCACCTGGGACAGATATTCGCTCCCGATCTTTTCCCCCCATTTGTCATAGACCGGCCGGGCGAGCTTGATCAGCTGCTCTTTGTCCCTCTGTGACAGGGTGAAAAAGTTGACCTGATGGGCTTTGGCGGCCTCAATTTCCGCCGCTTGCTGGCGGCGAGTAAGATCGCGGGACACAGCACTTTCCGCGCTAATGGTGTCGAGCAGGATGTGTTGTAAATCGGTCGGCAGTTTTTTCAACCAGCGGGTATTGATCAGGTGAATATAAAGTCCCTGCGCATATTCAAGTTCGGTGTAATTTTTGGCGACGTTGAATTTGCCGCTGATGTTGCAGACGATCGGGGTGTGGTCAAGACCGGTAATGACACCGGTTTGCAGCGCCTGGGGTACATCGGGCCACGGCATGACCGTGAATTTCAATCCCCACGCCTTGTAAAAATCGATATTGACCGGTGCCTGGGCGATGCGGAAATTGATCTCTTTGGCTTCCGCCAGGGAACGTACCGGGGCGGTGGTGGCCCAACCGTAGGAACCGTAGCCGGTGATATCGCTGACCAGGATGTTTTTTTTCAGCGCCGCATCACGAAATGGTTGCCAGAGTTCCGGTGTTTTGCGGAAGCGATCGAGTTTTTCGAAGGTGTCGACAATGTACGGTAAATTTACAACTCCGAGGGCGTCGGCAATGTTCGCGGCGGCAACCGACGAGCTCATCATCCCCTGAATGGCCCCGAGTTGCAACTTGTTGATCACATCCTTTTCTCCGCCGAGTTGTGACAAGGGGCGAAAATCAACATAGAGACGTCCGTTACTTTTTTCCCAGACCTTGTCACGAATGCGGTAGCCGACGCCGACCCCTTCTATCGCCGGGTGTCCGACACACGACAGGATGTAGGTAAACTCGGCGCCGCTGGGGTCAAATTTCGGTTTCCAGTTGGCCATCGGGTCGGCCGCGAAAGTGATCGAGGCCAGGACGGGGAGCAGGGTAAGCAGCAGCATGAGCGCACGGACGTATGGCATGAAAAACTCCTTTTTTCAGGTTCAGTTAGCACACAAAAGAGGACAAATCATAACCGGAAAATAGTTCAAATGCAAAAAATTTGCAAAAGTTAATTCCGCGTCAGATCCGTGCAGGGAAAAACGGTGCGGAGTATTAATCGGGTCGCGGGAGAGAAACGAAAACCGATTGAAGATGGGATGGCAATCGATTAGTATTCATCGTGAGCAGATGATCTTCCTATCTGAATACCGAAACTGATCGTAGCGACGACACAAAGGGGGAGAAGATGTTGAAGGAAAAATTACGCGACGCGACACTGCTGCGGCAGCAGTGCTACATTGATGGTGAATGGCTGGACGCTGACAGCGGTGAAACGATTGCGGTCACCAACCCGGCTACCGGCGACAGGTTGGGGACTATCCCCAAAATGGGGGCGGTGGAGACGCGCCGGGCGATCGCCGCAGCCAACCGTGCCTGGTCAGCGTGGCGCCGCAGGCCTGCTGCAGAGCGCAGTGCCATTCTGCGTCAATGGCGCGACCTGCTCCTTGAACATCAGGAAGATCTGGCCATTATCATGACCGCCGAGCAGGGCAAACCGTTGGCCGAAGCGCGCGGCGAGATTGCTTACGGTGCCTCTTTTATCGAATGGTTCGCCGAAGAAGGGAAGCGGATTTACGGTGACGTGATCCCTCCAACCCTCAGTAGCCAGCGGCTGGTGGTGATCAAGGAACCGATCGGCGTGTGCGCCGCGATCACCCCCTGGAATTTCCCCACCGCCATGTTGGCGCGCAAGGTAGCTCCGGCACTGGCGGTCGGCTGTCCGATGGTTGCCAAGCCGGCAACGGCGACCCCTTATTCAGCGCTGGCGATGGCCGAACTTGGCGCGCGTGCCGGAATTCCGGCAGGTGTTTTCAATGTCGTGACCGGCGCTTCGGGGGCGATTGGTGGCGAGATGACGGCCAATCCGCTGGTCCGCAAGCTGACCTTCACCGGTTCTACGGAGGTGGGCAAAGAGCTGATGATGCAGTGCGCCGGAACGATGAAGAAGGTCTCGATGGAACTGGGTGGCAACGCGCCCTTTATTGTCTTCGATGATGCTGATCTAGATGCCGCGGTCGAAGGGGCGATGATTTCCAAGTATCGCAATACCGGCCAGACCTGCGTCTGCACCAACCGGTTTCTGGTTCAGGACGGTGTTTATGATCAGTTTGCTGCAAAGTTGGCGGTCGCCGTTGCCACGCTGCGCGTCGGTGACGGTCTGCAAGGGGACACCCAGCAAGGCCCGCTGATCAACATGGCGGCGCTGGAAAAAGTTGAGGAACATATTGCCGATGCACTCACCAAGGGGGGGAAGGTCATTTACGGAGGCAAACGCCATGCCAGCGGTGGGACTTTTTTTGAACCGACGGTATTGACCGGAGCGACCGCGCAGATGCTGGTCGCCCGTGAGGAAACCTTTGGTCCGTTGGCCCCGCTCTTCCGCTTCACCAGCGAAGCAGAGGCGCTCCAGATGGCCAACGACACCGAATTTGGACTGGCCGCCTATTTTTACACACGCGACCTCGCCCGGGCCTGGCGGGTCGGAGAGGCGCTGGAATACGGAATGGTCGGGATCAATACCGGGCTGGTGTCAAATCCGGTGGCCCCTTTCGGGGGGGTCAAGGAATCGGGAAATGGCCGCGAAGGTTCAAAATATGGTGTCGACGATTACCTGGAAATCAAATACCTGTGCATGGCAGGGATCGATAGCTGACCACCGTCGCCGGATCTTCAATAACAACGCCCCCGCAGCGCAAGCTGCGGGGGCGTTGTTAACAGCACCAGCAACGCAGCGTATAAAAGATGTTTTGTCATGCTCTATGCTCCTTGCTGTCAATAACTGTTGTGAATTTCATTTTCATTATAGCGCACAGTGAAAAAAATGCCGGGGCGGGGAAATTCCCCGCCCCGGGAACGACTTGTGGATGCACCTCAGAGTTCTTTTGGCTGGCAAACGTTTGCTGCATCGTGAACCTTGACCCCGCAGTTCGTGCAGGCGAAACGCGGGTTTTCAAACATTTTGTCAATCTCGGGAGCGCGGATGCTGGCCGTTAACTGGCACGCATGCAGATCACAATGTTGCTCAGGATTGTTGCAACTGTATTCGGTCATCGTCCTTCTCCTTGGTGTAATTTAAATGGTGTTACGAGCGCGTTCGGTTCGATTATACCACGGGATAGATTATTTTTCTGCGCGAGAGAGGAACATTTATGCTGCAGGCACGTGTTCGGGGACGACTATTTTGAAACAATGCCCTTCTTGCCGGTTTCATTGATTGAACGCCAGCGCCGAATCAAGTACACTGCTGGCGAGGTGTTTGGTTTGATGGCGTCGCAAAAAGTCCGCCCGACTGCGTTACGCTGATTTTTTAGGACCTCGACCTACCTGATGTAGGTCTTCGCCCCTGAAAAACCACCAGGTCTTGGATGACGAAATTTTTGCTGAGCCATCCCATGCTTTTTTGCGAGAGCATCTGGTTTGAATTTGAATGTTTTAAGGGATGAAAAAATGATTATCGGTTTTGCCGGAAAAGCGGCGGCGGGAAAAACGACAGCAGCGAACTTCCTGGCCGAAAGCCTCACCCAGGAGGTGCTGATCGTCCCGATGGCGATGGTGCTGCGCGACGAAGTGGAACGATTTTTACGCTCAGTCGGGGGCGACGAATTTGTTCCCCTGGTTTATGGTTGTCAGCAAGACAAAGTGCGGGTTTTTACTGTTGACAGCCAGCGGGCGCGTGCGGTTTGTGAGCAGTGGGACCACTTCATTGCCGAGCACCAGGACATTCAAGCCGTTCAGGGTCGACCGGAACGTACCGCGTTGACGGTTCGCCGATTGCTGCAATGGTGGGGGACGGAGTATCGTCGGGCGCAGGATCCCGATTATTGGACCAAGGCCTGGAAAGCCAACGTTGCCAGCTACGATCTCGACCGGACGCATCTGTTGATCGACGATGTGCGTTTCGCCAATGAGCTGGCGACGATCAAGGCCCTGGGCGGACTCATCGTCAAGATTGAGCGGCCTGGTTGCGACGGTGCCAACAAGCACAGCAGTGAGACCGCCCTTGACGCTTTTGCGGGGTGGGATGCGACGATTGTCAATGATGGCACGTTGTCCCAATTGCACGACAAACTCGTGCAGTTCACCGCCACGACTTGACAGGTTGAGTAACGAGGACGGCGTTCTTTGGCACCAACCGGCCCATCCACAACCTTTATCTACTCACCCTTTGCCACCCTTCTGCACGTTGCATCTCAATGAAAATGAACTAGTATTAAGTTTTAATTGCGCCGCAAAAAATCGGGGTCACTGCGTCTTTGTCTTTTTAAAATCTTGTCACCCCCTGAACAGTTTATTTAGCGAGAGGAGCTAATTGTGAGCGATGGCGTTCTGATCGCCTATTTTGTCAGACAAAGCGATGCCCGACGAGCTTTGTGGGAGTTGGGGAAACGCGGCTTCTTTCGGGCCGCAGTGTTGCACAAAACCGCCGATAATCGATTGCTTACGAATGATCCTTATTTACGGCGACGGTTGCTGGGGATCTTCTTTGCCATCCTCGGATTTTCCGCTGTCGGTGCGGTACTGACCTACTTTTTCCCCACCCCTCCCGACTGGCTTCCCCAATTTATGCAAAATCATCTGGTGCCGATCGGTGGCGGAGCGGTAACCGGCTTGCTGGTTGGGCTGTTGATCCTGAGGCGGGAGCACTACGGTGTTACTCCACAGTTGCTGGTGAAATATTCGGGCAGTCTTTTTCACGATGAAACGGCGTTGGTTCTTCAGGCACCGGTTGCGATGATGGGGGATCCGGTCACGCTGCTGCGCGAAAAAAGCACCACGTCACCGACAATTTTTGTGCTCCACCCGCCCCGCGAACGACGTCGCGAACGGCGTGATGTGACACCCCCGGTCAGCGGCTCGTTGATTGAAAAACGCGGGCGGTCGAACGTCTATCAATCGCGGGGCGGGCCGCAACAGCAGCGCTACGCGTTACTGAAAAAACTCAAACGGGCCCGCAGCTGGGTGCAAAAAATCTGTTCGGCGCTGACTGAGGCAAGTCGTCTCGGGCAGGGGGCCACACCGGTTGCCGAGTGGATTATCGACAACGAATATCTGATCGTCAGAACCATCCGTGATGTGTTGCTTAACCTGCCCAAAAGTTTTTATCGTCAACTCCCCCGCCTGGCCTCCGACCCCGAACGTGTTGGCATGCCTTATATTTACAGTTTGGCCAAGAAGCTCGTGGCCGCGGTTGAATTGCGGCTGACGAAAGAGAACATTCTTGCGCATCTTGCCGAAAACCAACTTGAACGGACGTTGTCGATTGCGGAACTGTGGGCGTTTCCTCAGATGTTGCGCGTTGCCCTGATCGAGAGTATTCAGGGGCTTGCGGTGCGTGCCCAGACCGATCTGTGCGAAAGCCAGGAAGCGGCCTTCTGGGCCAATCGCCTGATCGTCTCCAATCGTTCCGATGTTAACCAGTTATTCACTGCCCTGGCCGATCTGGCCATGGCGCATCCTCAGCCGAGCCCCTACTTCGGGGCCCAACTGGTCGATCTGCTTTATGACGAGACGACGGTTCTGGTCTCGTTGCAAGGGTGGCTGGAACGTACCTACGGCAGCTCTTTGAACGATCTCATCCAGCAGGAACAGCACCGTCAGGCGAGTGACCAACTGGCCATCGGCAACGCTTTTACCAGCTTGCGTCAGCTGGTACAACTCGACTGGCGGACCGTGTTTGAAGCGTCAAGCCGGGTCGAGCAGATCCTCAAACGGGATCCCGCCGGCATTTATGCCGGGATGGATTTTGAGACTCGCGATCGCTATCGTCAGGCAGTTGAGGAGTTTGCCAACCGCTCGCGAAAAACCGAAGAGGCAATTGCCAAGGCGGCTGTCGATATCGCTCAGGGGGCACGCAAGGAGGGGCTCGACAACCCGTTGCTGGAGCACGTCGGAGCGTATCTGATCGGTGCGCAACGCCAGGCCTTTGTGCGCCAGACCGGTTGCCGCGAGTATCTTCGTTGTCGGTTGGTAAGTTGGGTCAGACGCTATCACACCCCGCTTTATTTTGGCACAACCGGGGGATTGGTGACCCTGCTGATCGGTTTTCTCTGCTATTTCATTCCGCCCGGCACGCCCGCTTGGTGGACGCTGGCCATCCTGCTCAGCGCGCTCTTTTTAACCAGTCAGCTGGCGATCGAAGTGGTCAACTACCTGGCGACGCGCGTGTTGCCTCCCGATGCCCTGGCGAAGTTGGACTTTTTCGAGACCGGCATCCCTGACCGGTTTCGTACGCTGGTGGTGGTGCCGACACTGCTGATTAATGAGCAGGTGATAAAGAGCGAAATTGAGAAACTGGAAATTCGTTTCATGGCGAATCGCCACGACAACCTGCTCTTCAGTCTTTTTACCGATTTTACCGATGCGGCGCAACAACACATCCCGGAAGATGATGCGCTGATCGCCCTCGCCCGTGCCGGCATCGAAGAACTGAACCAGCGGCATGGCCCCCGTTTTTTGCTCTTCCATCGGCAACGCAGCTGGTGCAGCACGGAAAAGAAGTATATCGGCTGGGAACGCAAGCGCGGAAAACTGGAACAGCTCAATCGTCTCCTGGTAGAACGGCGGGACGACCTGGCACGCGAGTTGATTTATGTCGGGGAGGCAGCGCAACTAACGCGGATTCGCTTTGTCATTACTCTCGACAGCGACACCCAGCTTCCGCATGGCTCGGCGCGGCGGATGATCGAGACCTTGGCGCACCCGCTCAATCAACCGCGCTTTGCCGCCGATGGTTCGATCACGTCCGGTTATACGCTCATTCAGCCGCGCGTCACACCGTCCCTGCCGAGCAGCAGCTATTCACTTTTCAGTCGCCTCTTTTGCGATGCAGTCGGGGTCGATCCTTACACCCGGGTCGTCTCCGATATCTATCAGGATCTCACGGGTGAGGGTTCTTACCATGGCAAGGGAATTTACGATGTCCGGGCTTTCGGACAGATACTTGATGACCTCTTCCCTGAAGGGTTGATCCTCAGCCACGATCTGCTGGAAGGCGCCCACGCGCGAGTCGGACTTGCCAGCGATATTGAGCTCTACGATGAATTCCCCCCCGACTATCTGGGTTATGTTTCACGCATGCATCGCTGGATTCGTGGCGATTGGCAGATTGCCGCGTGGATTCTGCCGTGTGTCCCGCGCCACGATGGGCGCTGGGGGAAAAACCCGCTCTCGCTGTTTAATCGCTGGAAGGTGTTTGACAATCTGCGGCGCAGTCTCTTGCCGGTGATGAATCTGGTGTTGCTGGTCGCGGTCTGGTTGCTTGACCGGCAACTGGCAACGATGACGATGGCTCTCCTCGGGGTCATGCTGTTTTTTTCACCCCTCACCCAGCTGCTCAATGTGCTTACCCGTCTCAGTGGTTGGCAGCATTTTTCATTTTCCGCCCTGCGCCATACGCTGGTAAGGATCTGTATTGAAATCGCCCTGATGCCGCATCAGGCTGTGGTGTCACTGGGTGCGATCCTGCGCGTCTGGTACCGCTTGCTGATTTCGCATCACGGACTGCTTGAATGGACCTCGTCGCAAGCAGTAAAGAGCAATACCCGTCGTCGCTGGCGGCTGATTATCTCTTTGGGAGGGGCGAGTCTCTTGGGGGGTGCGCTCGCCCGGCTGATTATGAGTTATCAACCGGAAAGCCTGTCCCCGGCAGCGCCGTGGCTGTTGCTCTGGGCGGTCGCGCCGTTTTGCGGCTGGCTGGTTACCCTCCCCCCCCGCCCGGCACGACGCCAGACTGCGTTGCCGGATAAAGACCGGTTGTTTCTGCGCCGGATCACCCGGCGTACCTGGCGCTATTTTGATGATTTTGTCAATGTCGGCACGTTCTGGCTACCGCCGGACAACTACCAGGTATCACACCAGGATCAGCTGGCAATGCGCACCAGCCCGACCAATATCGGGCTGTGGTTGCTCAGTGCGCAAGGGGCGCACGATTGCGGTTACCTGACCCCCGTGCAGGTGATCGACCGGCTGAGCGCAACCATCGACACCCTGAGTCGGCTGGAACGCTATCAGGGGCATCTGCTCAACTGGTACGATATCAACACGCTGAAGCCGCTCGAACCGCGTTATGTCTCCGCAGTTGACAGCGGCAACTTCCTGGCTGCGCTGTGGACCCTCGACCAGGGATTGGAAGAACTGTTTCGCAAACCGCTGCTGACCGGGAGGGTGTTGTCCGGCCTGCGTGACACCGCCGGAATCCTGCGTGAAGTCGCGGGGCAAAGTAAGCTCGGTGCAACCGCGCTGGTACAGCTTGATGATCTGGTCAGAAAGTTGCGCGCCAGACCCGCCGCAGGGGGTGTCAGCATCCCTTTGTTGCGCCGCTGCACGGAGGAACTTGATAAGCTGCTGCGTGGCATCAACACGCAAACCAGTGACGACGGAGAGGCCTTCTACTGGGGGAACGCCCTTGCCGGACAACTGGAGGCCTGGCAAACACTGATCGACAGTTGTCTGGGCTGGTACGAACCGCTGAAGACCTTCGCCGCCGATCTTCCCAACCAGAAGGTGGCGCAACCAGGCGCCTGGAGCAGCGATGCGCTCAGCGCTTGTACCCAAACAATTCCGTCTTTGGCGGAGATTGCCGATGACCGTGTCGCCGCGATCACGCTGTTGCGCAGTTGGGGTGACAGTGCCACGACGGAGCACCCGGTTTTAGTCGCGCGCGGCAGGCAAATCCTGTCGAGCTTCGATCTGGCACGCACGGCGGCGACGGCGATCATGGATAAAGGCGAAGCGTTGCGCCGTGCTGTGCAAGAGATTTCCGCAGCAATAAACATGGCGTTCCTTTTCGACTGCGAACGCAAGCTCTTTTCCATCGGTTACAATGTCTCCGCCGGGGTCCTTGACAACTCCTTTTACGACTTGCTGGCCAGTGAGGCGCGCCTCGGCAGCTATGTTGCGGTTGCTCGCGGTGATGTCCCGATGGAGCACTGGTTTGCCATGGGGCGTTCCCATGCGGTGGTCGGTGGACGCAAAACCCTGCTCAGCTGGAGTGGCACCATGTTTGAATATCTGATGCCGCAACTGCTGCAGAAATCGTACGACAACTCGCTGATCGACCGGGCCGTGCGGCGTGCGGTCGAAATCCAGATTCGTTATGGTCGTCATCAGGGCGTTCCGTGGGGGATTTCCGAATCGGCGTACGGTGATCTGGATTTTAATAAAACCTACCAGTACATGGCGTTCGGAGTGCCGCATCTCGGCCTGAAACGCATCTTGAAAAACCAGTTGGTGGTCGCGCCCTATGCGTCGTTACTGGCGGTAGGACTGCGCCCGCATGAGACGGTAATCAATCTGCGTCGGCTGAAAACGATGGGGTTACTCAGCACCCACGGCTATTTTGAGTCCGTCGACTTCAGTCGCGACTCAGAGCGTGGCGGGGTGCGCGGAGTGATTATCAGGGCCTACATGGCGCATCATCAGGGGATGGGTTTTCTGGCGCTGATTAATTTTCTGCACCACAATCCGTTCCCCGAGCGGTTCCACGCCGATCCCCGCGTGCGTGCATTTGAGCCGCTGTTGCAGGAAAAGATTCCGGTGGTGCCGCCACTGAAGTTGATCGCAACGCGCGAAAGCACGCCACTCTTTGTCTCGGCAGGGGAATCGACCCCTGCGGCGGCGAGCTTTTCTACCCCCCATACCTACATTCCGAAAACGCGCCTGCTCAGCAATGGCAAGTTCAACCTGATGTTGACCAACACCGGCGGCGGTTACAGCCAGTGGCAAGGACAGGAGCTGACACGCTGGCGCTCTGACCGCACCTGCGATTGCTGGGGCAGTTTTTGCTATATTCATGACCCAGCGAATGACCTGCTGTGGTCGGCAGCGTATCACCCGGTGGGGAGTGAAGGGGAGGAGTATCTGACCGATTTTGCTCTCGACGGGGTGGTTTATCGGCGACTTGATCACGGGATTCGCAGTGAAATGGAGGTGATCGTTTCACCGGAAGATGATGTTGAGATCCGGCGCATTACCCTCTTCAACCGCTCCGATGAACGGCGACAACTCAGTCTGACCAGCTATATGGAACTGGCCCTGGCGGCACACAGTGCCGATCGGCAACACCCGGCGTTCAGCAAGCTCTTCATTCATACCGAAGCCCTGCCTGATCGACACACCCTGCTTGCCCAGCGGCGCCAGCGTGGCCCGGATGACGCAACGCTTTATGTTGCGCATCGCGTGACTGTCGAAGGAGCTGACGGCGCATTCAACTATGAAACAGATCGCCACCGTTTTATCGGCCGGGGGAACACCCTGGCTGCCCCGCGAGGAGCGACCCGAAAGCTCGGCAACAGCGCCGGGTTTGTGCTCGATCCGATCTTCAGTCTGCGCCATGACATAACCCTGGAGCCGAGTCAGCGAACACAGGTTTCCTTCATCCTCGCGGTCGCCGAAAGTCGTGACGCAGTGCTGGCACTGACCGAGAAGTACGGGGAGGTTTATCAAGTCAACCGGGCCCTTGAATTCGCCTGGCGCTCAACCCAGATCGGTTTGCGCCTGCTCCACATTCAGGCCGACGAAGCACGCTGGTTCCAGCATCTGGCGAATCATATGATATTCCCCAATCAGCTTCTCAGCGCCCCCGGCGAGCAGATTCGTGAAAATCACAAGGGGCAGTCCGGACTCTGGCCCTACGGAATCTCCGGTGACCTGCCGATCCTCCTTGTAACCATTGGCGAGACGCGTGATTTAAACCTGATTCGGCAACTGCTTCAGGCACACAGCTACTGGCGAACGCAGGGCTTCGTTGCCGATCTGGTCATTCTTAATGAAGAGGTCGGCAGCTACGACCAGCCGTTACGTGAGCGGCTGATCAATCTCATTCAGGCCTATTCGCCGACCACCGGTCGAGACCGTTTTGGAGGGGTCTTTCTGCGCAGTGCCGATGAAATTCCGGCAGATGACCAGCGGCTGCTCAAAGCGGTCGCCAGCGTCATGCTGGTTGCGGCACGCGGCCCACTGGCGCAGCAGCTCGGTGTCCCGCGCAAGGCGGCCGATCCCCCGGCGTTGCTCGAAACCAGGCCGGGGACGATCGATCCACCCCGGGCCCTGCCTCTTCTTGAACTTGTCCACAGCAACGGCTTCGGCGGTTTTACCGCAGGCGGGCGCGAATATGTCATTGACCTCGGGCGCTCGGTGATCACCCCCGCCCCTTGGGTCAATGTCATCGCCAATCGCAATTTTGGCACCATGGTCAGTGAAAGTGGCGGCGGTTTTACCTGGTTCGGGAACAGCCAGCGCAACCGTTTGACCCCGTGGGCCAACGATCCGGTCAGTGACCCGCCGGGGGAAGTCCTCTATCTGCGCGACGACGTCAGCGGTGAATTCTGGACTCCCACCATCGCGCCGATCCGCGAGGACGGGCCGTATCGCGTTCGTCACGGGGCCGGTTATACGCTCTTCGAGCATCACAGCCACGGACTCGCCCAGGAGCTGCTGGTTTTTGTGCCGACCACCGGCAGCAATGCCGATGCCGGTGATCCGCTTAAATTGCAGCAACTCTATGTGCGCAACGACAGTCCGCGACGGCGCAAAATTTCTCTGACCTATTACGTGGAACTGACCCTCGGGGAGCACGCCGAAGCGTCGCGATTGCAGACGATTACCTACCACGACCGGCGCACCAGCGCGCTCTTCGCATTCAACCGCTATCATCCCGACTATTCCGAGCGCGTGACGTTTGTTGCTCTTGATCCACAGCCCGATTCGTGGTGTGGCGACCGGGTCGAATTTATTGGCCGCAACCGCACCCTTGCCGCACCGGAAGCGTTGGAGCGTGAAACGCTGAACAACCGGACAGGCGAACGGCTTGACCCCTGCGCGGCACTTCAGGTTGCGATTGAACTCGAACCGGGAGAGGAACGAACCTTGAGCACAATGCTCGGTCAGGCAGGATCGCAGGACGAGGCGCGTTGGCTCATCAAAACGTACAGCAAGGAAAATGCCTTCGTCGATGCTCTCGCCGCGACCGGTGCCTGGTGGGAAAACCTGCTCGGCGGCATCACCGTCAGCACCCCGGAACCCGCCGCCGACCTGCTGATCAACCGCTGGCTCCTTTACCAGAGCCTCAGCTGCCGTATCTGGGGGCGCTCGGCCCTCTACCAGTCGGGTGGCGCGTTCGGTTTTCGTGATCAGCTCCAGGACGTCACCGCATTCCTTGCCGTGCGCCCGGAGCTGGCGCGTGAGCAGATCAAGCTGGCAGCCAGTCGACAGTTCCCAGAAGGCGATGTACAGCACTGGTGGCATCCACCGGGGGGCGCGGGGATCCGCTCACGTATCTCCGATGATCTGCTGTGGTTGCCGTTGGTCACGGCGCACTATGTGCGCGTCACCGGCGACGTCGAACTGCTCCGCGAAGAAGTGCCATTTCTCAATGCCCCGTTGCTGGAGGACGGTCAGCATGAAGCCTTTACTGTGCCGGAGATGATGATTGAACCGGCATCCATTTTTGAGCACTGCCGCCGGGCGCTGGAAAAGGGGTTCACCAGTGGCCCGAACGGATTGCCATTGATCGGCACCGGGGACTGGAATGACGGGATGAATCTGGTTGGCGCCGAAGGCCGGGGCGAGAGCGTCTGGCTCGGCTGGTTCCTGGTCGACGTTCTACAGGGGATGACGGAGCTGGCGGTGCAGCTTGACCGGTCGGAACTGGTTGCCGATTACCGTCAGCGCCGTGTCGACCTGATTGCCCGGATCGAGGCCGTGGGTTGGGACGGGGAGTGGTATCTGCGCGGCACGTTTGATGATGGCTCACCGCTCGGGTCCGCGCGGTGCAGCGAAGCGCAGATCGATTCGTTGCCGCAGAGCTGGGCGTGGCTGACCGGTGCCGCCGACCCGGCGCGCGCCACTCAGGCCCTTGACGCCGCGTGGGATCATCTGGTGCGGGTCGACGAATCGCTGGTCCAGCTCTTCGACCCGCCTTTCGAACATGCCGACCCCTCCCCCGGTTATATCAAAGGGTACCCGCCGGGGGTACGCGAGAACGGCGGGCAATATACCCATGCCGCACTCTGGTTTGCCATGGCATTGGCGCGCAAGGGTGACGGCGAACGAGCGGTGCAGATGCTCAACATGCTCAGTCCGGTCGAACTGGCGGCCGATCCCGAAAAGGTTGCGCGCTATTGTGTCGAACCGTACGTGGTTGCCGCCGATGTCTATCGCCTCCCCGGTCGCGTCGGTCGTGGCGGCTGGTCGTGGTACACCGGCTCGGCCGCCTGGATGTATCGCGCCTGGGTCGAGGAAATTCTCGGACTGAAGGTGCGCGGCACCTATTTCGTGATTGAACCGGTGATTCCGTCAAGCTGGCCGGGCTTTACTCTCAGCTACCGTTGCGGGGAGGCGCTCTACACCGTCACGGTCGAAAATCCCGACCGGGTCGGCAGCGGTGTTACCCAGGTGACGCTCAATGGTGAAATCCTCGCGGATCAGCGGATTCCGCTCAGCCGTGATGAGGGGGAATATGCGGTGATGGTGCGGATGGGGTGAGGATGGGGTGAGGATGCAGCGGGGAGGGGCACCGATTTTTTCCTTGTACCACTTTGTTGATCTATGCTAAAAATCACGGTCTTGAACGCGGCGCGTGTGCCGCACAGGGCAGAGTGGCCGATGTATTCCAACGAACACGATAGCCGCTTCATGCGGGCGGCGCTCGACGAAGCGGCAGCGGCGGCAATGCGCGGCGAGGTGCCGATCGGCGCGGTGATCGTTCACGCGGACAGAATTATCGCCCGAGGGTACAACCTGCGCGAAGGGAACAACGATCCCACCGCCCACGCCGAAATGATCGCCATTCGCGCGGCGGCACAGCAGATCGGTCACTGGCGGCTGCTCGATTGTACCCTGTATGTTACTCTGGAGCCGTGTGTGATGTGCATGGGCGCAATGATTCTGGCCCGCATCCCGCGGCTGGTCTATGCCTGTCGCGATCCCAAGGCCGGGGCGGTCGGTTCGAATTACGATTTTTCGCAGGATGAGCGCTTTAACCATCGGGTCGCAGTGACCGAAGGGGTGCTCGATGAAGAATGCAGCGCACTGTTGAGCGGATTTTTCAGGCGTTTGCGCGAAGAGAAGAAAGCCGCCAGAGCGGCGCGATCATCCTGCTGAACAGGTTTGCGGAGAGGTGTCCGAGAGGCCGAAGGTGACAGACTCGAAATCTGTTGTAGTGCAAGCTACCGTGGGTTCGAATCCCACCCTCTCCGCCATTAAAACACAAGGGCTCAGCCGGTAACGGTTGGGCCCTTGTTGTGTCAGTCCTGCCGACGGCGGGACGGCTGTCCCCGCCCCCGACACCCGGCCAGGCGCTGGCTAACGGGTCTTTTCCCTTCATGAATGGGCTAATCTCTGCTAGAGTAACGCGGTTCAGAAACCCTTTTTTGCTGGCTGTTCTGGTCCAAAACGAGGGGACCTCTCCCCTTCGATGTGTCCCAACTTCAGAAGGTCGAACCCGATGACACCCAACTTCACCCAATCCGCCGCGTTTCTCTGGTCAGTCGCCGATCTGTTGCGCGGTGATTTCAAACAAAGCCAATACGGTCGCATCATTCTCCCCTTTACCCTGTTGCGTCGTCTGGAGTGCGTGCTCGAAAGTGACAAGGCGGCAGTGCTGAACAAGCACGCCGGAGTCAGCAAGATGAATCTGCCGGAAGAGGCGGCGGAGAAGTTGATACTTCGCGCGACGGAAGCGCAGTTTTTCAACACTTCGCCGATGGATCTCTCCAAGCTTGGTGAGGCGGGGATCAAGGATAATCTGGAGACCTACATTCAGGCGTTCTCCAAAGATGCGCGGGAGATTTTTGAATACTTCAAGTTTGCCGAGTTCATCGGCCAGTTGAACGATGCCAATCTGCTCTACAAAGTGGTGCAGAAGTTTGCCAATACCGATCTGAGTCCGCAGCGCATTTCCAACTACGAAATGGGTCTGGTTTTCGAGGAACTGATCCGGCGCTTTGCGGAGAGTTCCAATGAGACCGCCGGGGAGCACTTTACCCCGCGTGATATCGTCCGCCTGACCACCTCGCTGGTCTTCATGGAAGACGACGAAGCGCTGACCCAGCCAGGGATCATCCGCACCATCTACGACCCCACGGCCGGGACCGGCGGCTTCCTCTCGGCGGGGATGGATTACGTCATTGAACTCAACCCCAATGCCGTGATGCGTGCCTTCGGGCAGGAACTGAATCCTGAGTCGTACGCTATCTGCAAGGCCGACATGCTCATCAAGGGGCAGGAGGTCGACCGCATCAAGCTCGGCAACACCCTTTCCAACGATCATCTCTACGCCGACAAGTTCGACTACATGCTCTCCAATCCGCCGTTCGGGGTCGACTGGAAGAAGGTTGAAAAAGAGATCAAGGACGAAAGGGGTTCGCCGGTCGCTTCGGTCCCGGCCTGCCGCGCGTCTCGGACGGCTCACTGCTGTTTCTGCTGCATCTGATCAGCAAACTGCGCGACACTAAAGATGGTGGTGGCCGCATCGGCATCATCCTCAACGGTTCACCCCTCTTCACCGGCGGCGCCGGCAGTGGTGAGAGCGAGATCCACCGCTATATCCTCGAAGCCGATCTGCTGGAGGCGATCGTCGCTTTGCCGACCGACATGTTCTACAACACCGGCATTGCCACCTATGTCTGGGTGCTTTCCAACAAAAAAGACCCGGAGCACAAGGGGAAGGTGCAGCTCATCAACGGCGTCAACCTCTGCGGCAAGATGCGCAAGTCCCTCGGCTCCAAGCGCAATGTCATGGGGGAGGATGATATCGCCACCATCACCCGCGCCTTCGGGCAGTTCGAGCAGATCGACAGCGTTGAGCTCGACAAGCCGGATGATGCGAAGAGCAACCGGGGGCGTCAATCCGACAACCCGAAAGCGCTGGAGCCGAAGACCTTTTCGAGTAAGATATTTGCCACCACCGATTTCGGTTACCGGCGTATCACCGTTGAGCGCCCCTTGCGCTTCTCGGTGCAGTTCACCGGCGAGCGCCTCGAAGAGCTGCGCTTTGCCCCCAAGCCGCTCAATGCGCCGATGAAGTGGGCCTATGAGCAGTTTGGCCAAAACTGGACGGCTGCCACTTACGGTGATCTGTCGGACGTCGCGGTCGAGGTGCGGGCGTACGTCAAGGCGAACTTCAGTGATCTGAAAGAGAAACAGATCAAGGAGTTGCTCGACGCCAAGCTGTGGCGCGATCAGCAGGCGCTGCACAAGAGTGGGCAGAAGCTGCAAGCCGCGCTGGCCAAACAGATGGGCGCGGCGGCGATTGTCGAAGGCTTTTGTGATGACTTCAACCGGTTTGAGGATGCGTTGAAGCAGGCGATTAAGACCACCGGTGTCAAGCTGAATCTGCGGGAGAAGAAGCAGCTTCTCGATGCGGTGAGCTGGAAGAATCCCGAGGCGCAGCGGGTGATCAAGAAAATTCACACCAAGAAGGCCGATCCGCTTTACGGCCTGTTTGCGGTGGATGGCAAGGTCGTTGAGTTTCAGGCCGACGGCGATTTGCGCGACAACGAGAACATTCCCCTCGATCAGTCACGCAGTGTGACTGAGACGGTCGAAGAGTATTTCCGCAAGGAGGGCGCTCCCCATGTGCCGGAGGCCTGGATTGATGCGGGGAAGCGGGATGAGAAGGATGGGGAGTTGGGGGTTGTCGGCTATGAGATTCCCTTTAACCGGCATTTCTATGTTTATACGCCGCCGCGTGATTTGGTTGAGATTGATCGGGATCTGGATCTGGTGAGTAAGGAGATTATGGCGCTGCTGCGGGAGGTTCATTCGTGATGTGCAATAAAATGATGCGGTTCACTCCGTTCACTGTGATTTGCGGGTTTAAAAAAGTAATTGACTGTATTGCTGGGAAACTGTACTGTTTCTCTATCGCTTCGGCGAATAACCTTAAAAACACCCTCCAAGCCTCTCAGGCGGTTCGCCGCCATGATGCTCAAACCGGAGGGTTTATTTTTTTGAGGGTAAGCTATGCAATATAATAAACCCCCTCTTTCCATTGAAAAGCAAGTAGATCGTTTAATTCAGCGCGGGTTGATCTGCGAAAATCTTGAGCGACTCAAACATTACCTTACCCATATTGGCTACTATCGCCTAAGTGCCTATTGGCACCCCTTTGAACAACCTCCTGTAAGAACAAACAGTCGAAACCATAATTTCGAAGCAGGTACGACCTTTGACAGGGTTTTGGATCTCTATGACTTTGACCGAAAACTTCGGTTATTGGTGATGAATGCCATCGAACGGATTGAGGTCGCAATCAGAACTCGTTGGGCAGACGCAATGTCAATGCGCCACGGCCCACATGCCCATATGAATTCTGGACTTTTTAAAGATCCGTGGCAACACCAACAGGATATGGCAACGCTTTCCCGTGAAATAAAGAAGAGCAGCGAAGTTTTTATTAAGCATTATCGAGATCAGTATTCAGAACCTTTTCTCCCTCCCATCTGGGCCATTGTTGAGATGATGAGTTTTGGACAGCTGTCTTACTGGTTTTCAAATACGAGTGATACAGAAATTAAAAAAGAAGTAATGCGGAGCCTGAAGGTACCTACGGTTGAGGTTTTAGAAAAGGTTCTGCACACATTGACGCCAATGCGCAACACTGCTGCACATCATGGTAGGTTGTGGAATCGTCAATTTCCGATGACTTTGCCTGAAATAAAGCGACTGAGAAAGAGGGTCGTGCCAAATAATACCCCCAATAGGCTGGGTCATCGCATATTCAATTATTTGGTCATCATCGAATATTTAAAGAGTGTTATTAATCCAACAGGGCAATGGAAGTCCCAGTTGATGATCCTCCTCGGCACTGTTTCGAACAGTGATTTGATGGCAATGGGTTTTCCGGATGATTGGCGTGAGCGGGAGCCTTGGAGTGAGAGGACTGAGGGATGATGGGGCGTTACCAAGCATATCCTGCTTATAAAAACTCGGGTGTGAAGTGGCTTGACGAAATACCATTCGATTGGAGTCACCAGGCCAAGGCGATGGTGGTGACCAGCTCACGGAAAGAGGTGGTGCGCTACAAGAAGGAGTTCGACAAATACATCGCCCGCAAGGGGTATAGCGGTATCAGTGCTCTGGTCGCCTTTTCCGGCGAGGTGGCGTTCAGTGACAGCGACCCGAACGCTGCCGAACTGGTGGGTGAGAAATTCACCGAACAGAGCATGAATCCCGGTCTCAAGGGGCGCGACATGCGCAAGGCGTTCGACACCGATGAGTTCCAGGTGATGCTGGTCGCCAACAAGTTCCAGACCGGCTTTGATCAGCCGAAGCTTTGCGCCATGTATGTTGACAAGAAACTCGGCGGCGTTGAGTGTGTGCAGACCCTCTCGCGCCTGAACCGGACCTACCCCGGCAAGGCTGAAAGCGGCACCTTCGTCCTCGACTTTTTCAACGATCCGCAGGATATCCTTGATTCTTTTCAGCCCTATTTCCAGACCGCCGAGCTGACCGATGTCTCCGCTCCCGACCTGGTTTTTGATCTGTTCGACAAACTGCGTGCCGAGGGAATCTTTACCTGGCAGGAAGTGGAACAGTTTGCCGTGGCCTTCTTCGCCAGGAACAAAAGCAGTGCAGCGATCAGCAATATTTGCAAACCGGCGGTCGAGCGCTGGCAGGGCCGCTACAAGCTGGCAATCGATGCCTACAAAACCGCCAAGCAAATGTTCGAGCGCACCAGGAAGACTGGTGACGCGGTTCTGATCGCCAATGCCGAAAAGAGTTTTACCGAGTGCAAGAAGGAAAAAGACCGGCTGGAGATCTTCAAGAAGGACCTTGGCAGCTTCACCCGTTTCTACGAGTTCATGTCGCAGATTGTCGACTACAACGACAAGGATCTGGAGAAGCTCGCCCTCTATGCCCGGCACCTGCGGCCACTGCTGCGCGAGAAACTGGATGACGATGACGACATTGATCTGAGTAATGTTGCCCTCAGTCACTACCGGCTCTCCAAGATCCGCGAGCAGTACATCGTGATGGAGACCGAGGGGGTCTATGGCCTGAAGCCTGGCAGCGACCTCGGCTCAGGCAAGGCAAAGGATAAGAAAGAAGAGTTCCTGTCGCAGATTCTGGCGCGGCTCAACGACCTCTTCATGACCGACGGGCTGACCGAAAATGACCTGGTCAATTACGCCTATACCATTCGTGACAAGGTGCGCGAAAACAAGAGCGTCATGGATCAGCTTCACAACAACACCCCCGAACAGGCGATGCTGGGTGATTTCCCCAAGGCGCTCGATGATGCGGTGATGGACAGCAGTGAGGCTCATCAAAAGCAGATGATGCAGATACTGTCCAATCGGCAGGTGGCAGAAGGGTTTGCGCGAGTGGTGTTTGATTTGATCAGGCAGGGGAGCTGAGCGCGCGGCACGCCCTTGAGTTTTTGTTTACCTGAAAACAGCACCATGGTACAGTTTTGTACACTTGAAAAAGCCAATGAACTCGATGGACAACAGGGGCGCGGTCGTTGCGGTCGGGCCCGATAGATCACTGGAGAATTAAACACATGGCGTTCAACCTGAAAACAAAAATCTGGCAGACCGGCTCGCTCGACTGGTGGGGCATGATTGGTGACGAGGATGTTTATCTCGGTAGCCGTGAATTTCCGCAACCGGCAGAAGAGGGCGATGAATGGGTGGTGAAGAAAAGCGGAGACCAGTTCAAGATCATCGACGGCGAGATCAGGAAAATCGGTCATGTTGTCCTCACCCCGGCACCATGGGAGTAGGAGCCTTGCTCAATATTATACAGATTCCCGCCGGTGAAATGAATAACTTTTCATATCTGCTCTGGTGTTCGGAGACTTGCGAGGCCCTCGGGGTCGACCCGTCACTGGCACCGGAAAAGATGCTCGCGGCACTGACCGAACATCGGCTGACCCTCAAAATTCTGGTCAATACCCACGGACATCATGATCATGCCGCCGGGAACGATGTCATTCTCACCGCCACCAAAGCGCATCTGGCGGCGCACCCCGCCGCCGAAATCGATGCCGATATGAGTATTGACGAAGGGGCTTTATTGCCGGTCGGGAAGAGCAGCGTGCGGGTGTTGCACACCCCCGGCCATACGCCGGGATCGATCACGCTCAATCCTCCCGGCGCGCTGATTACTGGTGATACCCTCTTTGTCACGCGTTGCGGGCGGGCGGATCTCCCCGGTGGTGACCCGCAAGCACTCTTTGGCAGCCTGAAAAGGCTGGCGACCTTTGCCCACGAAACGCGAGTCTACCCCGGTCATGATTACGGTCCCCATCCAACCTCGACGATCGGCTTCGAGCTGGCCAATAATCCGTTTATGCAATGCCCCGATCTGGCAAGTTTTGTCCGTTTACGTATGGGCTGATGCCGACCGGCACGGTGGTGATAACGCGGCTTGCTGCGCAGCTACCTGTGGACAGGCGCGTGGATCTTCCGTTACAATCAAGAGGTGCCCCTGAAAGATTGTCTTTATGGTAAAGCTTAAATACGGCCTCGACATCTGCGCCTGCACAATCACCAACGCCACGGTTCTGCGCCCGGTCTGCACCCCGGATATCCCTCCGGCGGAAGAACTGATCCGCACCGCGCTAGCGCATCCACTCGGAACCCTGCCGCTCAACGCGATCGTCCGCCGCGGAGAAACGGTTGCCATCATCACTTCGGATATCACCCGTTATACCGGCAGTGAAATCTACCTGCCGCTGGTGGTTGCCGAACTGAACGCCGCCGGGATTAAAGATGATGATATCCTGATCGTCATCGCCCTTGGCATTCATCGCCAACAGACGGCAGCGGAACACCGCAAGATCCTTGGCCCGCTTTTCGGTCGCATCACTGTCATCGATCACGATTGTGACGACCCCGAGCAACTGGTCGATCTGGGGACAACGGCGGACGGGCTTCCGGTTCAGATCAACCGCCGGATCGTTGCCGCCGACCGCGTCATCGTTACCGGCACTGTCGGGTTGCACTATTTTGCCGGCTTCGGGGGCGGTCGCAAAGCGCTGGTTCCCGGCGTTGCCAGCCGTGCCACCTGCATGGCAACGCACTATGCGATCTTCAACCCGCCGCAAATTGGCGGCAAGCAGCCGGGCGCAAAAACCGGTCAGCTCGATGGCAACCCGGTGCATGCGGTGATCCTCGCCGCCGCGCAGCGTGTCCACCCCGATTTCATCCTCAACACCGTGCTGACCCCCGATAAACAGTTTGCCGGAGTCTTCTGCGGCGAGCTGGAGGCCGCCCACCTGGCCGCCTGTCAGCTGGCGCGAGAGATCTATACCGTGTTGCTTGAAGAACCAGCGGAGCTGGCGATTGTCTCGTGCGGCGGGCATCCGAAAGATATCAACTTCATTCAGAGTCACAAGGCTCTCGATTACGGAGTCAACGCCCTGCGCCCGGGGGGAACCCTGATCCTGCTCGCCGCGTGTCCTGACGGTTTCGGCAACGCGACCTTTTTCGACTGGTTTCGCTATCAGGATTTGCAGGAATTCGAAACGGCGTTGCGTGCCAACTATGAAATTAACGGTCAGACCGCCCATGCCACGCTCGACAAGGCGCGGCGCTTCCGGGTGATCCTGATCAGTCATTTCAACGCCGAGCAAACGGCCCGCATGGGGATGGAAAAGGCCGCCGATCTTGACGCCGCGCTGCAGATGGCGTATGACCAGCTGCCGCCGTCACCGCGCACCGTGATTATTCCCGACGGCGGGACGATTTTGCCGATCATGAAAACTTAATTTCACCACGAAGCTCATGGAGCGCACGAAGAAGCCCCACGTCGCAGGACTTCCCTGCCCTTCGAGATCATGAGCCCACGCCCCACAGGATTGAATATGCTCAGCGAAAAAATTATCAAACAGCTGCAACGAATCGTCGGCGCGGAGTACGTTTCCACCGCTAAAGCCGACCTGATCTGCTATTCCTACGACGCCACCCAGCAGCAGTATCTTCCGAATGTGGTGGTCCATCCGGGGCGCACCGAGGAGGTCGCCCAGCTGATGCTCCTCGCAAATGCCGAAAAAATTCCGGTCTTTCCGCGGGGTTCCGGGAGTGGCTTTACCGGCGGCAGTTTGCCGATTGCGGGAGGGATTGTGCTGGCGATGACGCGCCTCGACCGGATCGTGGAGATCGACGCCGACAATCTGGTCGCCACCGTCGAACCGGGCGTGGTCACGGAACAGTTTCAGAAAGCGGTCGAGAAGGTCGGGCTCTTCTACCCCCCCGATCCCGCTTCACTGAAATTTTCCACCCTTGGCGGCAATGTCGCCGAATGCGCGGGCGGGCCGCGCTGCGTCAAGTACGGGGTCACCAAGGATTTTATTCTCGGCCTCGAAATTGTCACCCCGACCGGCGACATCATCCGCACCGGCGGTCCGACGATGAAAGGGGTGGTCGGCTACGATCTGACCAAGCTGATGTGCGGCTCCGAAGGGACGCTCGGGATCATCACCAAGATTATCATCAAGCTGCTGCCGCTGCCGGAAGCGAAAAAAACCATGCTGGTGCTGTTCGCTTCGATCGACGGTGCCGCGCAGGCGGTCTCGGCGATCATCCGTGGCAAAATCATTCCGACCACCCTCGAATTCATGGACGCGGCGACCATCGCCTGCGTCCGCCAGGCAACCGATCTCGATGTCCCGGAGAGTGCCAAAGCGTTGCTGATCATCGAGGTCGACGGGGACCGGGAGATGATAGACAAACAGGCGCAGAAGATCGCCGCCATTGTCCAGCCCCTCGGGGTGGTCGAAACCCGCATCGCCGAAACGTCCGCCGAAAGTGAAGCGCTCTGGCAGATTCGTCGTTCAGTCTCCGCCAGCCTGCGGAAAGTCAACCCGGACAAGTTCAACGAAGATATTTGTGTGCCACGCAGCAAAGTCCCGGAGATGATCCGCAAGGTTGAAGCGATCAGCGCAGAGCTCGGCATTTCGATTGTCAATTTCGGCCATGCCGGTGACGGCAATATTCATGTCAATGTGATGATCGACCGCAAGCGGCCGGGGCAGCTGGAAAAGGCGGAACGCGCCATTGAAGCAGTCTTTAAAGGTGCGCTGGCCCTTGGGGGCACGATGAGTGGCGAGCATGGCGTCGGCATCATGAAGTCACCATATATCAATCTGGAGCTTTCGGCCGAGGCGCAGTCCTACATGGAGACGATCAAAAAAGCGCTCGATCCGAACAACGTGCTCAATCCGGGGAAAATTTTTCTGCAACGCTAAGGAGTTTTCTCACCACGAAGTTCACGAAGAAGGGCGCTAGAGGCTTTAAATTGCACATGCTCCCGGAGAATTTTTGTTTCATCCTAACCTGTGAGGGTTTCTTCGTGATCTGCGTGCCCTTCGTGGTGAATAAAAAATATCACTATGAAAAAACTGAAACGACTCGACGAATATCAGGAAGAAATCGCCCAGTGTGTCAAGTGCGGGGCCTGTCGGGCGCATTGCCCGGCGTTCGGTGCCGAAAAACACGAAGGGCGGGTGGCGCGAGGGAAGATTGCGTTGGCGGACGCGCTCCTTAAGGGGGAGGTCGATCTGGAAGACAAGTTCCTGCTCGACATGTCCCAGTGCCTGCTCTGCGGCAGCTGCTGCGCCCAGTGCCCGAACAACGTGCCGACCGATGAGATTGTCGCCGCCACGCGCCGTGAGATTGCCCGACGCAGAGGGTTGTCGACCTTCGCCAAAGGCGTTGCCGGGATCCTGAGCAGACCGGAGCTGATGAACCTGCTGGCCAAGTCCGGGGGGAAATTATCCACCTTACTCTTTAAAAAATTACCGCAAAGCAGCGGTCTGCGCTTGCGCTTTCCCGCCCCTTTCATCAGCGCCGACCGTACCCTGCCGTCCCTTGCGTCAACACCGTTTCGTGAACGTTACCCGGAAAAGATTGCCGGGGCAGCGGGGCGACCAACCGTGGCTTTTTTCACCGGCTGCGGGATCAACTACATGTACCCCGAAGTTGGCGTAGCGCTGCTCAAGGCGTTGCAGTTTATCGGCGTAACGGTGGTGATTCCGGCCGGGCAAGGGTGCTGCGGGCTTCCGGCCGTCAGCGCCGGGGCGGGCGAGGTGGTTGAGCAGCTGGCGGAACAGAACCTCAAGGCGCTTACCGCCACTCCGGTTGATTGCATCGTCACCGCCTGTGCGTCGTGCCACGCCGGGCTGGGGAAGGTTTATCAGGATTTTGGGGCGGAGTTCGCGCCACTCACCGCCAACGTCAAGGATATTTTCGTCTTTCTGGTCGAACAGGGGCTGGTGGAAAAACTGGCCGCGTTGCCGAAAGCCGCTAAGCGGATGAAGGTGACCTATCATGACCCCTGCCATCTGCGTACCCAGGGGATCACCAAAGAGCCGCGCGCAATTCTCAAGGCGCTGCCGCAAGTTGACTATGTCGAAATGGAAGACGCCGGCACCTGCTGCGGCCTGGGCGGCACTTATTCTGTCTATCATTACGACACCGCCAAGAAAATCGGGGCGAAAAAAGCCGGGTTTATTGAAGAGAGTGGTGCGGCGCTGGTCGCCACCGACTGCCCCGGCTGCATCATGCAGTTGCAGGATGCGGTCAATCATGCCGGGCAACAGCAGCGCGCAGTGCACATTTTGAGCTTGTTGATGGAGGCGTTGGAGGAAGTAAGAGAGGACAAATAAGCTGGTCACCGGTTAAATTTCTCAGTCGTCGCTGATTTTCACCGGCGGGGCGGAAAAATTTTGCAGTCGAGAAATATGCGG